>PAHI01000073.1 GCA_002705575.1 Fidelibacterota bacterium
GGGGGGGGGGTGGCTATTTGGTATTGAAAATGACAATATAAGAATCAATATTAATGGAGAATCTGATTGCAATAATAACACTGGAGCTTATAATTGGTATGTTACTGAATATCAAATTCCTCTTAATCAAGAAATAGAAATTGTTTTATCAAAGCAAAGCGATGGATTGATGAGATTGTATATTGATAATGTTTTTGTTGCAAGTAGTCAAACTAATTATTCAACAAATTTATCAGAAAAGTCTCTGATTATAGGGCATTGGCTGGATGGCTCAAATTCTATGTTTACAAACATGTCTATTTTAAGTTCTTTTTATACACAAACAATTTTTATAAATGATGATATATCTGATTATAATCCCGATCTTGATCAAAACATAATTTTGAATCATAAAATAAGTGATGGCTCAGGAAATATACTTTATGATCATTCAGGCAATGGTAATCATGGAACTATTTATGGAGCAGAGTGGGTAGAGAATGTGTATGGTTGTACAGATGAATTAGCATGTAATCATAATCCAGATGCAGATTTTGATGATGATAGTTGTGATTACAGTTGCCATGATAATGGTGATTATAGTTTAAGTTTTGATGGAGAAGATAGATTAGAAATTGAAAGTTCTAATTCTTTGAATGTGAATTCAAATGATTTTTCTATAACAGGATGGATTACTACTAATGATAATGAAGGAATGATTTTAATAAAATCAGAAGGTGACACACAAGGAAATGATTGGTACCAAGCATATTTGACAGATGGAAGACTTAAATTTGAAATTACAGATGAATATAGCGCTGGTGGTGATTACGCAGCAGCTCAAAGTTCAATACAAATAAACGATAATTCTCCACACTTTTTCTCAATTATCTTTGATAGAGATGGATTTGGAACGATTTATATTGATGGAATTGAAGAAGGAGCCACAGATATTTCTCCTTGGTCTGGAGATATAAATAACAATGCCCCACTTAGTATGGGGTATTATTCTCAATCTGAATGGACTTCTCTTGATGCAGTCATTAATGATTTTGCAATTTGGGATTATGCATTAAGCTCTTCTGAAATAAATTTATTAATGAATCAAGGAGCCCAAAACTCCGAATATCAATTATTAGGATATTGGAATTTTAATTCAGGCGAAGGTGATATTATCTATGATCATTCAGGCAATGGTAATCATGGAACTATAAATGGCGCTAGATGGATTACAAATGCGACTACTAAATATGTTTCATCACAAAATATAAATGATGTACAAAACGGCTCGATTGAACATCCGTTTAATTTAATCCAAGAAGCGATTGACTACAGTACGGATGGTGATACTATACTTGTTTCAGAAGGTACTTATTATGAGAATATAAATTTTAATGGAAAGAATATATCAGTTATAGGTGAAGATAGAGAAACGACTATTATTAATAGTGCATATGAAAGCGATGGCCCTCAATATTCTGTTATCACAATAGATAGTGAGGATATTTATTTAGAGAATCTGTCAGTTGTAAATGGATTTTCAGATAAAGGTGGTGGTATATCTATTGATAATGGTTCAAACGTGACTATTGAGAATCTAAGTATTGATAATAATTTTGCTGAGCATGGTGGGGGTATATGGATTGATGGTTCAAACTTGTCATTAAGCAATTCAAGTGTTTCTAATAATAATGCAGAGAATAATGGAGCAGGACTTTTTATAACAGAAGATTCTTATGTAGAAATTAATGAATCTAATATATCTAGTAATATACTTGACAAATATTATGGAGCAGGTATGATTGTCGAGCAAAATTCCACAATTTTAATTACGAACTCTACAATATCAAATAATATTGCTGGCAACTTAGGAAATTTTCCTTCATATGGAGGAGGTATATGTTTGATTAGGAGTAATGCAACAATTAATAATTGTGAAATATACAATAATGAAGCTATCAAAGCTGGTGGCATAGGTTTAGAGTCAAATGAATCAAGTGGTTATTCATTTGTAGTAAATAATTCAGAAATTTATAATAATAGTGCCACAGGCTCTCATGGAGGTGGTATATATGCGGCTTACTATAATGGTTCAATTAGTATTGATTCTACTTCATTTACAAACAATTCTGCAATAGAAGATGGTGGTGGATTATATATTTTTGAACCTGATGATGGTTTATCTACTTTCCCTGCTTCAACAATAACTAATTCTCAATTTATTTCAAATTCTGCTAATGATGGGGGTGGGCTATACTTTGAAAATAAATATGAAGCCAATTTAAACAATATTTTAGTTCAGAGTAATCAGGCAAATTATGCATCGGGTATCTATGTTGGAGAAGATTCGAATATTAATATGTATAACTCTGACATTAATAATAATATAGCTGGAAATCAGGGAGCTGTCTATTGTCGGGTAAATGCAAGTTTATATATGGAGGAATGTTCTGTTTCGAATAATACCTCTAATGCAAATGGTGGAGGAATATATATTCACAATGAATCTTCTCTAGATTTATTTAAAGTAATAATTACTGATAATTCTGCAGTTTACGATGCAGGTGGAATATATTCTGGAGATTCAGATATAACCTTAAATCATGTTACTATAGCAGATAATAATGCTGGTAGAGATGGACACGGCCTATATATACATGATTCAAATTTTCAAATAAACAATTCTATTATAGCTAATAATCCTAATGAATCAGTTTATTTAATCTATTTAAGCAATGGGGATTCTCCAACAATCACATATTCTAATATAGATTATGATTATTCTAATTTAGGTTGGGAATCTATAGAAAATATTTATTCTACCCCTCAACTAAATGAAGATTTCACTCTTTCAGCATCCTCACCATGCATTGACGCTGGAGACCCAAGTTCAGAATTAGACCCTGATGGAACAAGAGCTGATATGGGAGCATATCCAATTGAGCAAAAGCAGAACACACTTAACCTAAATTCAGGTCAAAATCTTATAAGTTTTTATGCGATTCCTGCAGGAGCNGGAATNAATAATCAATTGGCNCCGTTTAGNAGTTTGGCATCTAATATTATCGGACAAGGAACCGCCTCGATTAACTTAGGAGGAAACTGGGTTGGTAGTGTCAATACGATAGAACATGATAAAGGCTACTGGCTCAAGATGGATGAAGCTCAAGACTATACATATCANGGTATTGCTGTGGAAAGCAATCAGCAGTACTGCTTAAACTCTGGTTATAATCTTATATCCTATCCTTATGAGGTATCCAATACAATAACACAGGCAATACCAGATGATACCGAGGCATGTTTAGAGCAGATTATCGCTGGAGGATTAGCAGCGATTCAGATACCGGGTCAATGGGCAGGGAGTTTGAATGGATTTGAAAACAATACGGGGTATTGGTTTTTTAATGGGTGTGAGCAAGAGATATGTTTTGAATTTGAACAGCCGTTAAATGATGTAGCAAGCAGAACGGGTCAAGCGCAATCTTTAAAAGATTATGCTCAGTCAAGCAAGCAGGCATTTTACTTTTTTAATGATGTAGAAAATATTGAAGCAGGAGATAGGATTCAAAGTTATTGTGGGAGCTCTCTTGTAGGCTCAAGAAAGTGGTCAGGAGCTTATACGGATATTCCAGCGATGGGGTCTGATAATCAACAAGAGACAATAGAGTACTGCATAGAGGGTGAGTACCCTATGTTCAAGCTTATCAAAGCTTCAGGANAGGTCTTTGAGCTATTAGGNGACATACCCGCATGGCAGGATAATGAGGTTTTTGTTCTTNATAATATGAGATTAATCTCAGCTACTCCAGAGGAGTTTAGTTTATCCAGTGCATACCCTAACCCATTTAATCCTTCNACTACGATTGACTTTTCTATTCCAACAGAGTCTTTTGTTAGTATTAAGATATATGATGCCAGNGGAAGAGAAGTTCAAACATTGACAAATAATAGCTATCAGCCTGGATATCATAACATATCATGGGATGCAAGCTTATANTCAAGTGGTGTTTACTTTNTGAAGATGGTTTCTGAGAATTTTACAGATACTAAAAAATTGATGNTAGTTAAGTGATAAATTTTTAATAATAGATTCTAGCATAATGAGAAATTGTTTTTGGTATTGTTCAGCTTTTTCAACGACCTCTTTATGAGTAAGTGAATGTGTCTGCATTCCAGATCCATAGTTTGTGAGGCAACATAGCCCAATTAATTTCATCTTCAGTTCATGCACTCTCTCAATTTCAGGAAGACCTGACATGCCAACAGCATGTCCCCCTAATTCTTGTATGTCTTTAATCTCAGAAGGAGTTTCATAGGTGGGTCCAGTTGTCCAAGTATATACTCCTTCTCGCAAGGGTATATTTATTTTTGAACCGATATCTTTAACTTGTGATANAAGTGATGAATCGTACCNTGAATCTTTAATAATCNGNGGATTATCGTTAGATTTTATAAANGAATAATCCATATGACCATTGATAAGCATAAGGTCACCTATCTCCCATTGTTCTACAACGCAGCCTGAAGCNTTCGTCATNATAACAAGNTCACAACCTAGGTGTTTAAATATATCAATGATGATGGCTACTTTATCAAAAGGATAGCCNTCATAATAATGAAAGCGACCATTAGCACATATAATTTTTTTATCTTCGATNTCTCCAATTACAAATTCACCCTTGTGNCCTTTAACNTTAGTTTTTCTAAAATCAGGTATTTCATTATANGGAATATGTGTTGCAGATTGGATGCTATCGACAAATATACCAAGCCCAGAGCCTAGAACAACTCCAATNGTTGGCTTTATAGAGGTTTTTTGTTTTATATAGTCCGTTGCTTTTTTCATCAGTTNTTTACAGCTAATTGTCCGCATGCAGCATCGATATCTTCACCCTTACTCCATCGAACAAGAATTCTAAAATCTCTTCGATATTTGTTTAACGTTTTTAGAAAATTTTCAATTGTTTCATTAGATGGTCGTTTATAAATGCCATTGGTTTCGTTGTATGGAATAATATTAAGCTTACAATCGAACCCTTTAACAAGTTTTGCAAGCTCAATAGCGTTTTGTTTTGAATCATTGATATCTTTTAAAAGAACATACTCGAACATAACTTGACAATTTTTTTGTTTTGAATAATTAGAAACTGATTTCATAAGATCTTGAATAGGCCATTTATGATTAATAGGCATGATTTTTTCTCGAGTTTCATCATTACTCGCATTTAATGATATAGCTAATTTAAACTTTCTTTTTTCTTTAGCAAATTGATCAATTTTAGGAACGACTCCAGATGTAGAAATCGTTATGCGTTTTGAGCTCAGATTAAAACCATTTGGTTCGTGCAGTATGTCTGCAGCATCCATTACTCTATTGTAGTTTAAAAAGGGTTCCCCCATACCCATAAAAACTACATTTGTAATTGGACTATTAACCATTGACCTTATGTGGATTGCTTGATCGACTATTTCGCCCACCTTTAAATTGCGGACCAGACCCATGGTTGCTGTTGCGCAAAAGTCACAGTCTACGTTACAGCCTATTTGTGATGATATGCAGATTGTGTGATGCTTGCCATCAATCATGCTTACTGACTCCACAAACTTGCCATCCGACTGTTTTAAAAAGTATTTTATTCGTCATTTTGCATTTTGATGTAGTCACTTTTTCAATTTCTAATGTATTAAGAATACATTTTTTATTAATAATAGATCTGAGCTCTTTTGAAATATTAGTCATATCGTCTGCACGTTTAACTCCATATCGGTACATCCATTGATATATTTGGTTTGCACGAAAAGAAGGTTGACTGTTTTCTTGGCACCAAGATTTTATAGATTCACAAGTCATTCCCTTTAAAAGTATTTTATTCTTATGGTCTTTTAGTTTCATTGTGTTAAAACTAATTTAGTTTGAATTAATTTAAGATTAAAATTATTTGATAAGCATAATATTCAAGGTTAGATTTAAATCTATTATAGAGGTGATAAATGGAAGTTTTAACAAAAATTAAAGAAAGTCGAGAAAAATTATATTCAGAATTATCAAAAGTGATTGTAGGTCAAAATGAAATCATTGAGAATATGTTCATTGCTCTTTTGTGTCAGGGACATGTGCTGCTTGAAGGTGTACCAGGCCTTGCCAAAACATTGCTTATAAAATGTTTAGCTAATAGTATGGACTTGAAATTTAATCGAGTACAATTCACTCCTGATTTAATGCCATCTGATATTACGGGGACTGAGATAATTCAGCAAGATAAAGAGACAGGCGAACGCTCCTTCACATTTCATAAGGGTCCTATTTTTTCTAATATTGTTCTTGCAGATGAAATTAACAGAACTCCACCCAAAACCCAATCAGCGCTTCTTCAGGCTATGCAGGAAAAAAAGATAACCGCGGGTGGGAAAACGTATGATATTGAACAGCCTTTCTTTGTTTTGGCCACCCAAAACCCAATTGAGCAGGAGGGAACCTATCCATTACCAGAGGCGCAATTGGATAGATTTATGTTCAACTTATTAATTGATTATCCATCTAGAGATGAAGAATTACAAATTGTTAAAAATCATAATTCTCAAAATCCAGATAGCATAAAGCCTGTTATTAATGCGCAGGATTTAAAAGAATTTCAGGAACTAGTTTTAAATGTTCCTGTTGCAGATAATGTGGTTGAATATGTTATTGATTTAATTAAAAAAACACGCCCTCAAGAAGAAGATCCCAAAATGTCTAAATGGCTTGATTGGGGTGCAGGACCTAGGGCCAGCACTCATTTGATTGTAGCCGCAAAAGCAAAAGCATTGCTATCTAATAAATCTACTCCTGATATCAAGGATGTGAATTCGATGGTTAAGCCGGTACTACGTCATCGTATTGTTCCTAACTTTAATGCTGAGGCAGAAGGAGTTACTAAAGATGCAATCATTGATGAGCTTATATCATAGGCAATTGTGAAAAAAAATCAGTATCTATCTAGTGAAATAATTTCAAAATTAGATAATCTACACATTATAGCCAAAAAGGTTGTTGAAGGATTTATTGTAGGTTTGCATAAAAGTCCTTATCATGGTTTTTCAGTTGAGTTTTCAGATCATCGATCATATGGGCCTGGAGATGAGGTCCGTCATATTGATTGGAAGCTATGGGGAAAAACAAACCGGTTTTTTGTTAAAAGATACGAAGAAGAAACAAATTTAAAAGCACACATTATGATTGATCAAAGTGGTTCTATGAAATACTCATCTCATAGTATTAATAAGCTTGAATATTCTAAGATGTTGGCGGCCTCATTAAGTTATATGCTTATTAAAAATCAAGATTCAGTAGGGCTATATATGTTTGGTGATGCTATTAAAAAAATAATTTCTCCACGATCTACTCAAAGCCATCTTAATACTTTGATATCTCAAATGGAGCAGATGAGAACTAGCACAAAAACAAATATATCAAAATCGATTCATCAGTGTGCTGAAAAAATTCACAAAAAAGGACTTGTGATTTTAATTTCAGACCTAATGGATGACCCTAAAGATGTCCTTATGGGTTTAAAGCATTTTCTTTACAAAGGGCATGAAGTTATTATTTTTCATGTACTGGACCCACAAGAAATTGATTTTAATTTTAAAGAAAGAATTCGCTTTAAAGATTTTGAGTCAAGCAATGAAATTTTAACTGATCCCCGGCAATTAAAAAGAACATATCAAAAAAAATTCAATGAATTTATTGACTTCTATAAAAGGCATTGTGGTCAAAACAAAATAGATTACGTAAGCATTAGAACCGACGAATCATTAGAAAATGCCCTTTCAGATTATTTATTAAAACGTAAAAAACTTAATTAAGATTAATATTATTGTCAGAAGACATCTGTTCTAATGATGGTATATAGATATTTTTAATATTTTTACGCAGTCTTTTCATATCATCAATTGCTGATTTTGTTGAAGAGTTATCTGTGACCTCAAGCATACTTGCATCCATAAAATAGTCAAGCGCTAATTCAGTCATACGGAGTGCACTATTAAAACTTTTATATGATTTGTTTAAAATGTCACTATCTATTTTATCAGAGTCAATACATGTTTTGTAGTCATCGTTTCCAGAATCATAGAATTCAGTGGCTAGCCTTTGATGGATAACTCCAACATTATAATATATATCTGGATTATCCATATTATTTTCTAACAGTTCTTTGCTGTATTCGATAGCTTCTTCATATTTTTTTAGTTCAACATTTACATATACAAGTGTTTCTATTATTTCATTTTTTAAATTGTCATTTGATGTTTTCTTTAAAACTTTTTGATAGTATTCATCAGCTAGTTTAAGATTAGATTCTTTAAATGCAATATCTCCTGCAGTTTTTAATGCACTTTCATTTTCAGGGTCCAAAGATAATGCTTTTTCCAGCTCTTCTTTTGCTTTATTATCGTCTCCCTTTTCAAGGAATAAAAGAGTACTAGTATTATAGTTTTCTATTCTTTCTGAAACCTTTTTAGCTAAGGTTATTTTTTTAATAGCCTTATCAAAGTTTTGTTGTTCTATTAAATCTACCGCCTGATTAAAAACATTCATCCATACTTGTTCTTTATATACAGGGATAGCTTCCGCAATGGTTCGAATAACTGTTCTGTCTTCAAGTACTAGAGGTCTATCTAAAGGCTGATCTAAACCGGTGTTGCTTTTAAATTTTTCATTTCTTGATAGAGCAAGGTCTAGCATAGTATTCATTTCTTCCCATTTTTTTCGAGGTTTATATATTTCGATTGCTAAAAAATATGCAACTTTAGCATCGTTAGCATGTGTTTCCATATCTAAAGCCTTCAATGCGTATTCTTCACCTTTTTTGAAATCCCTTTCAGATCTAACAGCTGTTGTTGCCGTTCTAAATTCCATGGTTGTTGCATTTGATGTTGCACAAGAGTAAATAAAAAGAGCCAAAGTCATTGATAGTAGTATTCTATACATAGTTATTCCTTTAATTAAAGCTAGATTATTTTAAATATATTATGTTTTAATTCCAATTGTATTACATGTTTATATAAAATAATATAAGGCTATGAGTTATTATCAATATTGTTCAAGCTGCGGCAAAGAAAACAAAAGAGGACAAATGGATGGAAATATTCGTTATTTTTGTCCTTCTTGTGGTGCAATTCATTATGAGAATCCTAAGCCAACCGCTACATTAATATGTCCATATAAAGACTCTATTCTACTTGGTAGAAGAGCAGCTAATCCGTCTAAGGGTGCTTGGGGTTTACCTGGAGGCTTTATTGAGCTTAATGAAACTTTGTATGAAGCAGCTCTTAGAGAGCTTAAAGAGGAAACCAATTTAGAAGGCAAGGTATCTCATATACTTGGGACTTGTTCTCATTATGGTAGCATTTTTGGAGACGTGCTCTTGATTGGTTTGGTAGTTAATATTAGCCAATGGGAAAATATGTTGCCAGGCGATGATGTTTCAGAGCTAGAGCTATTTAATATAGAGAATCTTCCGGACTTAGCCTTTGATTGTCATCGCAAAATTGTATCTTTTTATACAAAAAAAAAGTAGCATTATAATCTTATTTATGTGATTTGTAACAATTCTTCACATTTTTTTATTTTCATAAATTTTAAACTAAACCTATATTCTAACAAGAATGGTTTAAAAAGGAAAGTTTATGAATCGCTTGCATACATTATTATACATACTAGTATCAACTATTATATTAGCTCAAGAAAGTAACAGCGTCTCGATTTTACGGATGCAATCATTAGATGTTGAAGCATTAATTGTTGAAGACCAAAATGCTCCTCCTGGAATTCCAGAGAGATTTGCGTATGGATTTGACGTTAATATAGATTTGCTTAATCAAGGTAATCTTACTATTGATGAAAATGGGAATAAAATATGGAGGCTTAGCATAAAATCAGAAAATGCTATTGGTATGAAAGTGCATTTTAATGAGTTTTATATTCCTAATGAAAGTTTTATTAGAATATATAGTAACGGCCAGATGTCAGATGTTAGGACGTTTGAAGATAACCACGAATCTGAAACCTATGAAAACATGCTATTAAAAGGAGATTTGTTATCAATTGAATATTTTGAATCAAAAAATAGTAACAGATCTGGAAAAATTAAAATCTCTAAAGTTTATCATGCGTATAAAGATGTTTTTGGTTTTTATAATCAAGGCAGTAATGACCGTGGATACTGTTCATATAATGTTGCCTGTGATCAGTCGAACACAGGTGGGTCGTGGGAAGATCCTATAAATTCTGTTTTGTATATGGAGGCAGGTGGAGGAATATGTTCCGCCGCACTTATAAATAATACTTCAGGAGACTTGAAGCCTTATGTACTAACAGCAAATCATTGTATTTCAAGTAATCCATATGAGGCAGGGGACGCACAGCTTGGATATTTTAATTATAGACTATATTTTAATCATCAGTCTAGTAGCTGTTCAGGATCAGGTGGTAATTATAGCCAATACATACAAGGAGCAACAGTTGTAGCTGCCTACGGATATTCAGACTTTGCTTTATTAGAATTAAATCAGCAGCCTCCTTCTTGGTGGAATGCTTATTATGCAGGATGGAATAGGTATGCTTCTTCTCCTACTCTTGGTGCAGGAATTCATCACCCATCAGGATATCCTAAAGAAATTAATTATGATAATGACCAGCCTTCTTCAACTAGCTGGTTTGGCGGTGGTAGCACACATTGGGAATTTTATTGGGATGATGGAGGAACAGCGGGTGGCTCATCTGGTTCGCCATTGTTTGATAGCAATAAACGTATTGTAGGTCAGCTTCATGGAGGTACTGGTGGTGATTGCGGAGGAATTGATATTTATGGAAAGATAAGTGCATCATGGAATGGAGGTGGGGCATCAACATCTAGATTGAAAGATTGGCTTGATCCTCTTGATAGTGGCGTGTATACTTTGTCAGGTACTTATACAGGGACTCCACCTGTAGAAATAACATCTCCATTATCAGGAGATGAGTGGCAGGCCGGAGATACTTATCAAATTACTTGGGATGAAAGTTTGTCTGGAAATGTATCTTTAACTTTATATAAGGCTGGAGTTAATGTTCAAACTATTGCTTCATCGGTATCAATAAACAATAGGTCTTATACATGGAACATAGATTCAGGTTTAGAGCAAAGCGATTTATATAAAATAAAAATTCAAAGTTTATCGTATGATTATAATGATTTCACTGCATATTTTTCTATTGTTGAGCCTCCTACAATTACATTGCTCTCTCCTATCTTAGGTGATGGCGTTCAGGTAGGGTTGCCCAATCAGATTACATGGACCTCAAACTTTGATGATAATATTTCGCTGAAATTATATAAGGGAAATAATGTGTCTACAGGATTTGTTTCTACTATTACGTCATCTGTTCCTGCCTCCAATGGATCGTATACTTGGACCCCTTCTTCTAGTTTGGAAGAGCGAGATGATTATAAAATAAAGGCGACCCGTATATCAAATTCATCTACATATGATTATTCTTCTTTTTTCTCTGTTTTGCAATCAATTCCTGTAGAGCTTAGTATTAATTCTGTTGTGGTTACTCAAGCAGGAGGAGTGATTTATATTAATATGGTTAATGATGAGCCTGTTTCAGGCTATGAGTTTAATATAAAAGATAGTCCTGATTATTTAGAAATAGTTGGAGTACAGGATTTGATTTCTTCAGGTTTTGAGATATCTTATTCTGAGGTTGATAATGGAAATGAGTCTGGACAAGGTCAGGTTTTAGGGTATACTTTTTCAACACCCATTGAGCCAAGCGAACATTTATTGTTAGGCGTACAATTTGAAAGCGTAAATAATGGTCAAGAGGTAGAAATTTGTTTAGAGGACTCAGATGTGTCAGACTCTATCGGAAACAGTTTGTTTACTCAAATAGGGCCGTGTGTAACCACGTTACTTGTTCCGACGATATTACCTGGTGATGTAACCTTAGATGGCTCTGTTAATGTTGCAGACGTAGTATTACTGGTTGCTGGAATTCTTGATAATCAAGAGCTTTCAGCGTCTGCAATTTCAGCAGGAGATGTTAATTTTGATGCAAGTTTAAATGTTTCTGATGTTATTTTAATAGTGAATATTATTTTAGATAATTAGACCAGTAATTAATATTTTTATATTTAAGAAGGGTTGTGATTAATTTTCATGCCCTTTTTTATATTTAGAAGGATTAAATTTTAAAATGAATAATTTGAATAAGGTAAGTATTTACACCGATGGTGCATGCAGAGGGAATCCTGGAGAAGGTGGTTGGGGTGCTATTTTGAAATATATGGATCATATTAAAGAAATCAATGGGTATGAAATTGATACTACAAATAATGCCATGGAATTAACAGCAGTAATAAAGTCATTGCAATCTTTAAAATTTCCGTGTGAGGTTATTTTAACAACAGATTCAAAATATGTAAAAGATGGGATAACAAAATGGATTCATAACTGGAAAAAAAATGGGTGGAAAACTGCCAATAAAAAAAATGTTAAAAACAAAGCCTTGTGGATTGATTTAGAAAAAGCTAGCAAAGAACATGCTATTAGCTGGGAATGGATTAAAGGTCATTCTGGTCACCCTGAAAATGAAAGAGCAGATGAGTTGGCAAACATAAGTATAGATAGAAAGGGGAAATAGTATCAATTTAATTATTAAAATATGTGAAAATATTTACATGTTGCTCAATGATATGGCTCCATACCTTCTTTTAGGTTTTGGAGTAGCCGGTATTCTTTCTATAGTGGTTACAAAAGAGCAGATTCAAGATAAGATTGGTTCTAAAAATATTTATTCAAATATAAAAGCTGTACTATATGGAATACCTTTACCATTGTGTTCGTGCGGAGTTATTCCAGTTGCAGCATCTTTGAAAAAAAAGGGTGCTAGTAAGGGGGCCATTATTTCATTTTTGACTGCAACCCCTCAAACAGGGATAGATAGTATTATGATTACTTATGGTATGTTAGGGCTGCCAATCTTAGTATTAAAATTAAGTGTCGCATTAATCTCTGGCATATTATCTGGAATTGCAGCAAATATATTAGATAGTTTCTCAAACAATAATGAAGAAATGTCATTTGAAGATGAATGTTGTAATGAAAAAAAAGAGAATACTCTAAAAAGAGTATTTATTTATGGCTTTAGAACATTACCCAAGGATATTGCTGAGCCATTACTTCTTGGTATTATTTTAGCAGCAATTATTGGACTAATAGGTCAAAATTTTAATTTCATAAAAGATATTCCTGTCACATTCTTAGGTTCTGTGTTTAAAATTTTAGTAATAATGGTTATATCTATTCCTTTATATGTTTGTGCCACAGCTTCAGTTCCTTTAGCTCTTATGATTGCAGTTATGCTTCAATCACCAGGAGCTGCAATAGCACTTTTAATTGCTGGACCAGCAACCAACATAAGTACTATTCTAGCATGTATTAAAATGATAGGGAAAAAAAGTACAGCTATATATGTTATAACTATTTTCATTTTTGCATTAATATCAGGAATTTTAGCTGATAATATTGAAGTTTTTAGAAATAGTATTCCTAATGATATGCCACACATTCACCATGATCATATTAGCATTTTTTCGTTAGTTTGTGTGTTCATTTTACTAGCAGTATTATTTATAGCGTTAATACACAAAAAGACCCCAAATGAAGCATCTAATTCAATAATTATAAACGTTAAAGGGATGACTTGCAGTCATTGTGAATCAAATGTTGAAAGAGGGCTTTTATCGCTGCCTGGAATTGATTCTGTAGTAGCAGACCATAAAACTGGAAAAGTTGCTGTAGATTTATCAAGCAAAATAAGCAATCAAAGAATATATGATGTTATTGAATCTTATAATTATAGGGTTGTTTTAGATGACTAAATATTTGATAAATATAATTCTTTTTTCATTTGTATATACACATACTGAATACGACACGTATTCTATTAAAATTAAGGATAGATCAGAGCTAAGCTATTTAATAGAATTGGGTGTTATAATTGATCATCATCATGATGATACTCAAATTAATATTTTAGCAAAAAAAGAACATATTAATATTCTTAAGAGGAATAATTACGATGTTGCTAAAATTCCCAATAAAGCAAAGCAATATTATTTAGAGCTTTACAATCAAACACGTAATTCATCTAACCCTTTGAGAGGATATCACAACTATGAAGAGCTGACAGATTTTTTAACACAAATAAATAGCACATATCCATCAATTACTAAGCTTGAGAGTATAGGTCGAAGCGTACAAGGAAGAGAGTTGTGGGTTTTAAAGATATCTGATAATGTAGACATAGATGAGTTAGAGCCTGAATTTAAATATGTTGCGAATATGCATGGAGATGAAACGGTTGGAAGAGAGCTCTCAATATATTTAATTGACTGGCTGTGTTTAAACTATCAAATTGATCAAAGAGCAACAAATTTAATTAATAATACAGAAATTTATATTATGCCATCTATGAATCCAGATGGCTTTGAATTAGGGCAACGAAATAATGCGAATGATGTTGACTTAAACAGGAATTTCCCTGATCAATTCAGCGACCCAGTTAATGTTGTTGATAACAGAGAGCCAGAAACAAGAGCTGTAATGGATTGGTCGAAGAATCGTAATTTTGTATTGTCTGCTAATATGCATACAGGAGCCTTAGTTGTTAATTATCCATTTGATGGGCCTAATTCTGGCCAGTATTCTGCTTGCCCAGATGATGAACTTTTTGTCGATCTTGCTTTAACATATTCAGAAAATCACAGTAATATGTATTATGATAGTCCTTTTAGCGAGGGGATCACAAACGGTGCTGAGTGGTATGCCTTATATGGTGGTATGCAAGATTGGAATTATGTTTGGGAAAAAAATATGGAGATTACATTAGAGCAATGTGAAATAAAATGGCCACCAGAAAATCAATTAGATCAACTATGGGAAGAAAATAAAGAATCAATGATTAAATATATTGAAAGAATTCATGGAAGTAGTCTTAAGGGTGTAATTACAGATAATATGGGAGAACCAATCAAAGCTCAGATTAACATAGAGAGTATAAATTATTCAATAGATAGTTCCAATCAAGGTGATTATTATAGGTTGTTATCTCCTGGAAGTTATTCAGTTGTATTTAGTTCTATAGGTTATGAAAGCCAACAATATTATGTAGATATTATTGATGATGAGCCTTTTATCATTAATGTTGAGTTACAGTCATATAGCAATTTAAGTGATTCTAATATAGAAAACTTTGAATCAGGTGGGTTTGATCAAAATTTATGGCAATTTGAAGGTGATAATGGTTGGCAGATTAGTACCTTTTCTGCGGAAGGAGAATATAGTGCAAAATCAGGAGATATTGTTGACAATCAAACATCTGTTATGACAATTAATATCTATGCGAATGAATCTGAGGAAATTTCTTTTTATAAAAAAATATCTTGTGAAAATATTGGACAATCTTCTGGAAATTATTATGATTATCTTGCCTTTTACATTGATGAAATTGAACAAGATAAATGGGCGGGTGATTTAGATTGGTCATTTTCATCTTACTTTATAGAAGAGGGCCCGCATACCCTAAAATGGGTATATAATAAAGATCAGGATATCTCATCTGGTTATGATTCAGTATGGATTGATTTTATAGTAATGCCAGGTATTAATAACAATAATGAGGCTTGCGATATTAACCAAGATGGGTCTATAAATGTTGCTGATATAATTATTTTAGTTAATTATATTTTAGAAATAAATAATCCTGATTCTAATCAGTTTGATTGTTCTGATATCAATCAAGATGGAAGCTTAAATATTCAGGATATTATACTTTTAGTTAACAGTATATTGGGAATTTAGTTATGAATAAAAGTAATGTAACTTTAAAAGACTATTCTTTTATACATGAAGCAAGTACGCGGTGGATTGACTTAGATGCTTTTCAGCATATTAATAATGCTGTTTTTTTATCATATTTTGAAGATGCAAGAGTTGTTTTGTTAAAAAGATGGGGACTTACACCTAATGGTAAATCAGTAATTGTTGCATCTGCAAAAGTTAACTATTATAAACAGCTTCTTCATCCAAGTAGTTTTATTATTGGTCAGAAAGTATCAAGGTTGGGGAGCACTAGTTTTGACCTTCAATCAACTATGTTTAGTAAAGATTCTGAAGTAATTAGTGATGCATTGATTACCAGTGTTTGTTTTGATTTTGATAAGCAAGAAAAACAAACTGTTTATGAAAAAATTAAAAATGATTATCTTAAATAAAAGGTAGCTTTTTTGGAATTTATTTTACCTATTGATATAATGGTTTTTTTTAAAGGTTTTTCTTACTTTTAGGTTATTTTTTTAGCCATTATTGATTTAAAAAATAATTAGATGCTCAATAATTAGTTATATTTTGGATAGTTTTAAAAATCTCACTTTTTGTCCAAAATATTTCTTGCTCAAGTTTATCGTTAAATGGCGTTGGAATATCTAAAGAGCCTAATCTGTGAACAGGAGCATCTAGATACTCAAATAAATCTTGATTAATAGTTGCAGATAGTTCAGCCCCCACTCCTCCAGTTATATTTGCTTCATGAACAATTAAAACTCTTGATGTTTTTTTGATAGAGTTGTATACTGTTTCTTTATCCCAAGGAGACAATGTTATTAAGTCTATTAATTCAATAGAAATATTTTCTTTATCTAATTTCTGAAACAATTCTTTTACCCAAACAACCCCTAAACCATATGTTATAACTGTTAAGTCATTTCCTTTTTTTACAATATTTGCTTTACCTATTTCTAATGTGTATAAATCTTTAGGGATACTTTCTTTTTGTGTTCTATATAAGTATTTGTGTTCAAAAAACAATACTGGGTTAGGGTCATTTAAAGATGAAATCAAAAGTCCCTTTGCTTCAAGCGGGGAAGACGGGTATACGATTTTAAGGCCTGGTATATGCATAAATAGACTTTCTAAGTTTTGTGAATGAAAAGGGCCAGCATTTACTCCTCCACCAGAGGGCATTCTGATTGTAACATTAACTTGTTGATTCCATCTGTAATGAGTTTTGGCTAAATTATTAATAACTTGATTTATTCCACAGCTTATAAAATCTGCAAACTGCATTTCAATAACTGGTTTGAAATCTTCTAAAGAAAGTCCTAGGCATGATCCAATAGCCGCGGATTCGGTGATAGGAGTGTTTCGAACTCTTTCTTTTCCGAAGGCTTCTAAAAATCCTTCTGTAACCTTAAATACACCACCATACTCAGCGATGTCTTGTCCCATAATGATAATTTTACTATCTTTTTCCATAGATTGATACAAAGCTTCTTTAATTGCATCTATAAATCTGAGTTCGTGAAATTTGTTTTTATGATTTATGGAAGTATAATTAGACGGAGCATAAACATCATGTAATTCTTCAGTCTTTGAACTTATAGGTAAATTTGCTGAAAGGGCATTTTGAATACTTATGTCTATCTTGTTTTTTATTTCTTTTTCAATTAACTCTAATTCCTTTTTTTGTAATATTTTTTGATTCAATACTTTAGCTTTAATTTTTTCTATAGGGTCTCTTTTTATCCATTTTTCTATAAGTTTCTTTGGAACATATTTAATTCCAGATGCTTCTTCATGACCCTTAATTCTAAAAGTTTTTGCCTCTATAATTAAAGGTTGATTATCCTTTCTGATTATATTTGCTTGCTCATTTATAGTTTTATAAACCTCTTCGATATTATTTCCATCGATAGTGAGTCCTTTAATACCATAACCAATAGCTCTATCAGATAAGTTTTTACATGCATATTGTTCAGATACAGGCGTAGATAAACCATATGCATTATTTTCAATTAAAAAAATAACAGGAAGCTTCCATACAGCAGCTAAATTTATAGCTTCATGAAAATCACCCTCGCTAGTTGCACCATCACCTACAAATGCAAGGGCTACTCTGTTTTGTTTTTTTAATTTATATGAAAGGGCTGTACCACATGACACTGGAAGCATTGCAGCTAAATGAGAAATCATGCCAATAATATGGTACTCTGGTGCACCAAAATGAAATGTACGATCTCTTCCTTTTGTAAATCCTGTAACTTTACCAAGCAGCTGTCCAAACAAATTGTCTAGATTGACATTTCTTGAAGTAAACACTCCTAAATTACGATGCATAGTAAATATTGTATCATTTGATTTAAGAGCAAGTGTAGCACCTACGCTAATAGCTTCTTGACCTATTCCAGAAAACCATTTGCTTATTTTCCCTTGTCTTAATAAACGAATCATTCTTTCCTCAATTATTCTTGGCACCAAAATTGATTTATATAATTTTTTAATTAATAATTGATTTTGATTTAATCTACTCATTTTTCAAATCACTTTTTGCTTTAAGGATAATTAAAGAACTGACCAAAGCAATAATAAAAACTAACAGTCTATAAATTAAAAGATTATGTTTTAGAACATAAAAAATTGAAAAAGCGCTGCAACTCCATACAAAGGTTAATATTATCTTTTTAAAGCGATAAGGTATAACATTGTGTTCAATGTAATTTTTTACATAGTCTCCGTAATTTTTATTGTTTATTATTTTATTGTAGTATTTAGGATTAGAGGTAGCAAAGCAGTAAGCAGAAATAATTAAAAAGAATACACCCGGTAATACTGGTAAGTAAATTCCTGCAATACCAAGGCCCATAAAAATGAAGCCCAGAAACATAAAAAGATAATTTTTCATATTATAAATTAATCTATTTAATCTGAAAATTTGAAAATTATTATTCCTAAAGTAGCACTTTAATTATTGTTAATTAAACATTAAAATAGTGTATAAAAATCTATTTTGTGTCATTTTTTCACATTTTATTTAATAAAAAATTACTATATATTGTAGCCCCTTTAAAAAAAACACTATATATTGTTAGTTAAAGTAATACTTTAAAAAAAAATCTTGGATTGAATAGATTGAAATACATAAGTTAGCCCCGGAAAGTCAAATAATTGATTTTTCGGTATATTAAAGTTGTTTAAAAATTCTGATTATTATATCAGACTAATTAAAAATAAGTAAGGAGAAAAACAATGAAAGATGCTTTAAACAATGTAAACGGATGGGTAACAGGTTTAGTTACTATCTTTAAAAGTGTTATAGTGTTCTTCGTTTTTGCAAACATACTATACAATACTAACACAGACCCAATTAGCGGTATTGTTAGTTTGGTAGATAGCTTTATTGGAGCTGGCTTAGCAGGATTGCTTGCTCTGATTGTGTTTGCTTCATTTAGTAAATAAGTAAGCCTTTAATATGCGTGCGATGAGCGTATTAATATCTTATCGCACGCTAATAAATCAATTATATAGGAGATTTCAATGAAACAAGGTTTACAAACAATAAAAAATTGGCTTGATGGCTTAACAGGTGTTTTAACTGGACTGTTAGTTTTAGGGCTATTGGTTGGAATAATCTGGGAAGATTATTTTGGGACTCTTGGCAACTTGGCTAGGTTTTTAGAATCAGTTGGAGATAAAGGCTTGGCAGGATTACTGGCAATTGTTCTAGTTATGATGTGGTATCAAAAGAAGTAAATATTAATATAAATACATGATAATGAAAAAAGTCCCTTTTATTAAAGAGGGACTTTTTTTTATTTTAGCAAGTTCTTAATGTTGGCTGTCTTCAGTCTGGTAATGATCTATTTATCCTTCCACCCAATCTTTATTAAAGGCCCTAATAAACCTATAATAGTAACATAAAAAGGAAATAAAAATGAAAGTACTGCGAAAGCTCTAATAGACCAATATTGATTGAGTTTTGATATAAATATGAATGATATTAAAAAATCAGCAGCAATTTTAAAAAAAATTGGCAATGTATATAAAAAATTTCCATAATGAAAAAAAGAAAATAATAGAACAAGAAATAGAGTGTTTATCATATATAGAAATATTATAATAGTTTTAAACTCTAAGGTTGTTTTAATAGTAAAATAATAAAGTCCTTTTGAGGCATATCTTAATCTTTGTTTTAAAAAAGATGAAAAATTAATAGGAGCTTTTGATTCTATTAAACTTTCTGGATTTATTGAGTATTGTATTCTACCATTTGTTTTTAATGCAAATTTTTGCAACAGCAAATCATCATCTCCAGATTGGATATGCTCACTTCCAACGTAGCCATTAATAGAATTAAAGTGCTCTTTTCTAAATGCAATATTCCGACCAGTGCATGATAGAACAAGATTGTTTTCTAAAGATCCTGCATTCATTGCTTCTTGAACTAAACTTTCCATTCTAAAAATCTTGTCTAAGAAAGACTCTTTGTGAGATAGATATGATGGCCCACAAACAAAGTTAACATTGGCATCATCAAAACAAGTTACAATTGATTCTATCCACTTATTTCTAGGGATACAATCTGCATCTGTTTGCAATATAATATCTGAAGAGGAAGCCTCAATAGCTTTAGTAAGAGCCCATTTTTTGCTACTCCATCCAATAGGTGTTTGATCAATATTGATTGACCGTAGGTTTTTATGTGTTTTTTTGTATTGATTTAATAATTCTTCTGTTTTATCATCAGAATTATCATTAGCAATAATAATTTCATACTTATTTTTAGGATAAGATTGATTTGTTAAAGATTTAATTAGTTTTGGTAAATTATATTCTTCGTTTTTTGCTGATATAATTATAGAAACGTTATGATTATAAGTAACATTTTTTAATCTTTTTGAATAATAAATTGCATTGGAATACCAAAATAAAATTCCAAAATATATAAAAAATATACTTGTTGTTATTAAAAACATACTTATTGCTTCCTATTTTTCCATTGTATTAATGGCACAAAAAAACTTGCTATGCACATAATACATATGTATGGTATATGTATTATGAACCAATAAATAAAATCAAAAATAGAAATTTTTTCAAATGTGTGTATTCTTCCTGAATAACAAAAAGTATACTCAGCTATAAATTTAAGTATAATAACTAATATTAGTTGCTGATAGTAATTAAAATAAAATAATAAAAATATTAACAAATTAGATAAAACTGCAGATAGCATAATTTGATAAAAAATATAATTATATTTCCACATAATGCGACCATCACCAGCCCATCTCATTTTTTGTAAAAGCAAGTTTTTCCATTTTATTTCAGGCCTACAAAAAACATAGGATTTGATATTATTACAAAACACTACATTTGCTTTTTTACGAACACACAATTGTAAAAAAATAGAATCGTCACCCATCAATAAATTTGATATTTTTGTATATCCACCTACTTTTTTAAAAAGTTGTTTTTTAAATGCTTGATTTTGACCTGAAGAGGCCAATGGAAATCCAATGTTGGTAAATGCTATTACAGAAAAAAACATCATTAAAAAATCAATTCTTTGGAATAGGTTTGCCGTTCCGTGGTGGTGTTCCGCTCTTGAAAACCCAATAACATAGTCAACCTTTTCATTAAAGCAGGAAGCCATTGTCGATATCCAGGAATTTCCAATGACACAATCAACATCTGTAAATAACAATATGTCATTTTTAGATTTTTTTATTCCTGCATCCAAAGCTTTCTTTTTAAATCTAAGCTTTCGGTCTCCTTCATCTGAGCAAGAATAAACAATTCGCTCATCTTTTTTTTGATAATCTTTGATAATATTTTTTGTGTTATCTTCTGATTGATCATCAACAATAATAATTTCAAAGTGACCTTTGTAGTCTTGACTTAATAAACTTTGAATTAGCCTTGGCAGTGATTTTTCTCCATTACGTACTGCAATAATAATAGATACAGGGCAGGTTGTAGGTTGATAAATTTTAAAAGGTGAATATGAAAAAAGAGAAAAAATATTTATTAATAAATATAAAATATAAATTCCAAAATTTAGAAAAAATAAAATTAGAATATATTCCATGGCTAATCAATAAATTGATTGTCCTCCATCCATTTATCATCTACAAAACCACTTAAATAATTTCTTATTGAATCAGGCAATATAATAAGACAATTTCCTTTTTTTATTTTTTTTGCAGCCTGCAAACCGGCATAAACTGCACCACCACAAGACCCTCCTACAAGCAGTCCTTCCTCTTTAATTAATCTTCGTGCCATTACAAATGAATCTTTATCATTAATTTTAATATATTGATCAATAAGATTATTATCTAAAACATCTGGAAAAAAATCATAACCAATGCCTTCAACTTTATATGAATGAATTTTTTCTCCTCCACCTAATATTGACCCATGTGGATCAACTCCGACAACTTTAATATCAGGATAAGTTTCTTTCAATCTTTTAGCTAATCCTGTAATTGTTCCACCTGTGCCAACGCCTGCAACAAGCATGTCTAATTCATCAAATTCTTTTATAATTTCATTAGCAGTGTAGTTATAATGTGCATCTGGATTCGCTTTATTTGAATATTGGTCTAGTATGTGAGAATTTGGGAGCTCTTGATTTAATTTATTTGCCACACCTATATGACTTTCAGGCGAATCCCATGCAGCCTCTGTTGGAGTTCTTACAATTTTTGCACCTAATGCTTTTAGTACAACCTCTTTCTCTTTGCTCATTTTTTCAGGCATAGTAATAATCATATTATAACCTTTAACTGCAGCTGCAAGTGCCAGGCCAATACCGGTATTACCTGATGTAGGCTCAATAAGTGTATCACCAGGTTTGATTTTGCCTAGTTTTTCTGCCTCAATTACCATATTGTAGCCTATGCGATCTTTAATAGATCCTCCAGCGTTAAAGAATTCACATTTTACATAAAGGTTGCAATCTAGTTCACGTCCAATTTTATTTAATTTAACTACAGGTGTGTTTCCAATTAATTGTAATATGTTTTTGTAAATCATACTTTCTCCACAAATATTTATTTTATTTTTGTTATATGGTATAGAAATATACCACATGCAACAGATACATTTAAGCTTTCAATTTGCCCAAACTGAGGAATTTTAATTTTTTCGTCAACTATTTCAGTCAATGATTTTGTCAATCCATGAGCCTCACTTCCCATTAAAAGAGCCCATTTAGTATTTTTTAATGCAAATTTCCGAATAGTTTTTTTGGTTTTTAAGTCAGCAGCTATAATTTTAAAATTATTAGATTTTAATCTTTCAATATATTTATGTATTGTACCACAAATTATATTCATATTAAAATGAGCCCCCATAGCAGCTCTTACAACTTTAGGATTATAAGGATCGACACATTTTTCTGATAATAATATATTGTTAACGCCAAACCAGCTAGAAGTACGTAAAATTGTACCAAGGTTACCTGGATCAGCAATATTATCTAATATCACAGCAGACCTTGCTATCTTTTTAAAGCTTCCTTTGGCAGGACTCACTATACAAATAATACCTGATGGACTATGAGTTTTAGTAGTTTTTTTTATATCTTGATGTGAAATTGAATAAATTTTAGTTTCAATGCTTAATTTCTTTATAAAATCTGTATTTTTATAAATAAAAGTTTGTGTAGCCCAAACTTTATTTGGTATAACTTTATAATTAAGTAATTGTTTAATTATACGTTTTCCTTCAACTAAAATTAGATTGTGAGTCTCACGCCCTTTTTTGTTTTCTAGGCTTCTAAGTATTTTTATTTCAGCCTTACTAATCATCTAATTCTATTACAACTGGAGCATGATCAGAACCTAGGACATCCTTTAAAATGTAGGCATTTTTTAACTTACTTTTTATAGATTCTGAAATACAAAAATAATCAATTCTCCAACCGATATCTTTCTTTCTTGCTTGAAACATGTAGCTCCACCATGTATAATGTCCGCCTTCAGCGTGGAATTCTCTAAATGTATCAAGAAATCCCGATTTGATAATATTGCTAAATCCAGCTCTTTCTTCATCTGTGAAACCAGGGTTGCGACGATTATTTTTTGGATTTTTTAGGTCAATTTCTTTATGTGCTACATTTAAATCTCCGCAGAAAACAACTGGTTTTTTGTTTTGTAATTCAGCTAAGAATTTCAAGAAATCTATATCCCATTTTTTGCGGTATTCTAATCTTAGCAATTCCCTTTTAGAGTTTGGAGTATACACTGTAACTAAATAATAATCATTAAATTCTATAGTGATAACTCTTCCTTCTTGGTCATGAGATTCTACTCCGATCCCATATTTAACATTAATTGGTTTTTCTTTTGAAAAGATTGCTGTGCCCGAATAACCTTTTTTAGTAGCTGAATTCCAGTAATCATATGGGTATTCATCTAAACATATATCAACTTGTTCCTTATGAGCTTTTGTTTCTTGCAGACAAATTATATCAGGATTATGTTCATCTAGAAATTCTAAAAAACCTTTTTTGAGTACTGCCCTAATACCATTTACATTCCATGATATAATTTTCATTCTGTTCTCCCTATGGATATTTTATCTATTTTATTATATAAATTTTCAAAATTCAATTCAATTTTTTTCTATATGTTCTATAATATATAATTTTTCTTTTGTTTCAGGATGCTTGGGAACAAAAAAACTACACCAATATTCATATGGTTGTATTGATAATTCATATGTGTTGATTTCTACTGCCATAAAAACTTTTTATATCTGAACAATAAACCCCAGATAATTGTTTTTTATGTTTTTAATAAGTTGTTTTTCAAACCAGCAGCGATTTCCAAGCTTTATTGCGATTTCATCATAATGAATTAAAAAAAAATTATATTCTTTGTTAGTTATCATTTTTAGAGGTTTCAATATCAAAGTGTCTATGTATTGTATCAAGAGGAACTTCAAATTGATCTCCGGTTGACATTATTTTAATAATACCAACACGCTTTTTAACTTCTTCTTTGCTTAAAATAACCACATAATCTGCATTTAGTTTATTGGCTTGTCTCATTTGAGATTTGAAGCTACTTCTGGATAAATCCATTCTAACATTAATTCCTAATTGACTCCTTAGCTTATCGCAAATTTTTAAAGCATTGATAATTGCTAGGTCATCTATTGAAACGACAAAAACATCAATTTTAGATTTTTTATCTTCATTCGATTCGCCTAATGCAATCATAAGTCTTTCTATACCTGCCCCAAATCCTATTGCAGGGTAAGAACCGCCTCCTAGCTCTTTGACTAAATTATTATATCTGCCTCCTCCACACAAGGCATCTTGAGAGCCTATCTTATCAGTTCTTATTTCAAATGTAGTCATAGTATAATAGTCTAATCCCCGAACGAGCTTATCATTAACTTTATAATTAATATTTAATTTATCTAAGTATCGCTTGGTATCGTTAAAATGATTTAAATCTTCAGGACTAAGAAATTCTAGTATGCTGGGAGCATTATTTATTATATCTTGTTCTTTTTTGTTTTTTGTATCCAGAATTCTTAGAGGATTACTAGTATATCTTTCTTTACTAATATCAGACAGATCATTAAAATAATCTGATAAATATTTTTTTAGTTCTTTTGCATAATTATTTTTTGATATGTTGGAGCCGACACTATTAATCATTAGTTCAAGATTTTCTATACCTAGCATTTCGTATATATTGTATGCCATAGAAATAACTTCTGCATCTTGTTCTGGATATAAAGATCCAATTGCTTCAACTCCAAATTGATGGAATTGTCTTTGGCGACCTTTTTGAGGTCTTTCTCTTCTAAATGCAGGGCCAATATAATATAATTTTGTAACTTTATTCAATTTATCAAGATTGTTTTCCAAATAAGATCTTATTGTAGGCGCTGTTAATTCAGGTCGCAGAGTAAGACTCTCTTTATCGTTATCAATCCAAGAATACATTTCCTTATTAACAATATCTGTTTGATCTCCAACAACCCTTTTAAATAATTCAGTTTTTTCAACTATTGGAGTCCTTATTTCTTCATATCCATGAATAGTAAAAAAATTATGGATAAGGCTTTCTATTTGCCTTAAACTGCTTGTGTTTTCTGGCAGAATATCATTCATGCCCTTTATTGCTTTAAGTTTCATAGTCATTTTATCTAAATAAAGTTATTTAATATTACACAATAAATATTTTAAAGACCAAAGAAACGGCCTCCAGTTGATTTTATTTTTATATCTCTTAAGTCAGGATTTTTAACATATATATTTAAAATAAAACCTCTACTGTTACCGCTAGGCCACCATTTAAAACTAAATTCCCAGCAATGTAATGGTCTAAATAAATAAATGCTATGACTAACCAGCTCGGTTTTTTCGATATCAAATCTTGCTGAGTATGTCATTTTCCATTCTGAAGTAAGATTTACATCAATATCGGTATTAATCCAGAATGTTTTATTCCATTTGATTTTATTGTCAGAATACAATTCTTGCATAGAATATCTTAAGCGAAGTCTTGTGTCCCAAATCTTGCTTTTACCTATAACTGGTTCATACGGGGTGTTTGATCGAGTAATATCAATTTGTTCTTCAAAGTCTAATGTATCTTGGAAGCTATCAATAGGTTCTGATTCTTTATAATTAAAATTATTACCACTTAATTCTAAGTCTGTTGAAGCACTTATAGATGTTAGCCTAGGAAAGCTTTCAAAGCTATTAATATTTTGATATGCGTTATTAATGTATTCTTTTTTATACAAATCATGAATCATGGATATATCAATATCAAATAGTTTTGGGATTTTAGCTTGTATAGATGAATTAATGCTAGACCATTTCAAGCTATCTTTTACTGGATTATAAGCTGTGCTAAGAGTCCAATTTAAAAAACTTACTTTTTCGTACACATCAGATGAGTTTTTGAATTTAGCTTGAAAGTCATTTCGTAATGTAAATGAATAGTATTGTGATTTTAAAGTTGGAGTACTACCAACTAAAGAACCAGAAAAATAATCTCGTATTTCTCCAGAAGGAGCGGTTTGAAAATAGCTTTTATTTTTTAATAAACTAGGTTGATAGCTAAAGCTCATGGTAGGATTTATAACATGTCTTAAAACTGAAATTCTCCCTATTTTAAATGGTATAACTCCATATAATTTAGTTGATAATGACATCGATAGTGAACCCGACAATCGTCTTTTAAATGAATTTTTATAGCTATACTCATCAGTAAAATTATTTTGCTCATCAATTTGATAGTTTTTGTATTTAAAAATCCAACTTTCTTTTAAGTTAATTGATGGAGTTAGGCTAAACCATTTTAAAACTTTGTTTGTCATTGATAAATTAAAATTATGAATAACTCCTGAGTTATAATCAATTGTATCTGTAGGGTTATTGGTAAATGGTTCTCCTTCGTTGTATAATCCATCACCCATATTTGAGTTCCAGCCTTCATCTCCTTCACATAGGCTACCGTCTTGGTTACAATCTAAAAAGTATTCTCCTAGCTCATAATCAGGGTTTTTATCGTAGAATCCAATCCTTTGATTGCCTGTCAAAACAGATGACATAGAAGAATATATATTATTGTACCAGTTGTTTCCATTTTTAAATAATTTGGTCGAATTATGTCTAAATGTTATTTTAGGAAGAGTACGAACTTTATAATAATTTGGTGCAGCAGTGGGGCTGTCTTCATATGCAAGTATATCATAATTTTCTGATAGATAAAAGTTCAGCGTATTTTTTTGATAGGGCCAACTTTTAGTATAGTTAACCGATGATACAATTTTTTGTTTTAATCGAGTATCTAATTCAAGCCCGATATTATCAGATTGATAAAAATTATTTGAAGTCATATATGTTAAGTCAATATTAAGTTTTTGGTATGGATCAAAAGTTTGATTATGAATCCAATGAATATCCCAATCTTGCCTAAATTCATCAGTTAAGATATTTGTAATATCTGCAATTTCATCTGATTGAACAATAAGGTCTCTTTTTAAATTCGAATTTATACTGCCTTGAAAATTATAGCGTTTTTTATATCTGAAATAACTTTTTAAATTGAATCCTTGTAGATCATACAGGCTAAATAAAAACTTCAAATCTAAGTAATCGTTTGGAGCCCAGTAATACCCTAGGTTTTGCATAAAATTACCTCTTGATTCCGAATTTCCAAAAGATGGCATAATCCAACCAGTTCTTCTACCTCCACCCTTATTTGGTAAAATTGCAAATGGAAACCCAATAATAGGCACATCTGCTATATAAAGAATTATTGGTTTAGCAATAATTTTATCTCCTTGTATCATTTTCATTTTTTTGCTTTTGAAATAATAATGAGGGTGGTCTTTGTCGCAAGATGTATATATGCTTTTATGCATATGCATAATATTGGGTTCTTGTCGTTGAATTTTTTCTCCTCTATAGAATCCATCATTAAAGCTTGTATGTCCTTTATTAATATATCCCTTTTTATTAATAAGGTCAAACCTCATAGACTCTCCAATCATAGGGCTTTCTCCAGACTTTGATACAATGGGCAAGTAATCTCCATCCTTGTTTGCATCTAACATATTTGTTTCCCAATCAACAACAATTTTTCCTGACTCAATAGTTGTTTCTTTATAATGTACTGATGCTTTTTCTTTGAGTATACTTTTATCTTCCTTGATAACATAGTCAATGTATTCGGCGTTATAATTTATTGTTGAATCAATTTTAGAGTTATTTCCTTCAGGTAAGAACATACCAATGGCGCCTCCATAAACTTGCATTCTATTTAATAATTCATTTTTAAAATCTATGGTTATAGAGTCGCCCGAAACATTGTTTTCTCCAATTAACAATGAGTCTTTTATGATGTGATAATTGGCAGTTGCCATTCCATAAATATTTAATGATTTGATTGTATCTTGTTTTAAAACTGCTTTAATAAGTCTACCTTTCATCATATTTTCAAATAACATTAAATTTGATTCAGCAGAAGTTTTTGATTGAACGAGATTATATGCTTCTGCTGATTTTTTTAGTTCTATAATTTGAGTTAAGGAGTCTTTTCTAAAAAAATTAAGTTCATTAGAAAGTAGTCTGCGCTTATTTTCATCATGATTAAGCTTAACATTTCCATATGCTTTAAGAGAATCTTTTATGTCCCAATAATTAAGCGAATCACAATAAATTGTTCTGTTTTTTTGCCTTAAAATAACGGATTCTTGAGCTTTACAAGATTCATCATCCATGTAGTATATGAGTTTATTACATGTTATTGTTGTCTCATCGTCAATCATCGTAATATCCCCATAAAGATGAATTGTGTTTTCAGCTACATACTGGATAGCTTTATTGGTTTTAAGCTTCAAATTATCTCTATTAATTATAACATTGCCTTTAAACTGTTTAACATCTTTGCCATTCAAAGATTTTATTTCTGCTATATCAGCAGAATAATCCCAATCTTGGGATATGATTAAAGATGTCGTTATAATTAGTATATGTAGTTTTTTTAACATGCTATTGATTAAATGTATTAAAGTTTTTTTAGTTCTACACTTTTAATTTAATGCTTAAATTAAATCATGAAAAATATTGCAATTATTTTTTTCCTCTTTTCATTTTTATATCCACAATGAGCGATGTGAGGAAATCCTTCGATGCCGGTCGGCAACGCAAGTGATGGAATAGGCTTATTTGCAGGTCAAGTAATGGTCGCAGCAAATATTAATATACAGCATATTGATTGGGGACATGAGCCAGTAGAAAATGAAAACTTCGATCATTTTGGACATTTATCAACAAAACTTTTTTTACCATCTGTAACGATTGGGCTGTCTGATTATTGGAATGTGAATCTTTTACAAAGCGTTGTTGTTCGAGAAATGGGCTGGGGGCCACATAAGGAGAGTAATCACCATCGCTCTGAATCTTCATTAGATGATTTTGTCAATGCCAATGGAGGGATTATGGGAGATACCAGTTTAAGATTTAAGTATTTGTTGAATAATACGGGGATGCAAGCAGGAAATAGAATATTTCTTGGGTTTGGTCTATCAATTCCATCAGATAATGTGTTAACATCAGATCCTTTTTTCTTGCAGGAAGAGCAAGAAACAGGCTCTATAGATTGGAGTGAAGATGGTCATGAACATCGCCACTTTGCTTTGAGTGACGGCAATTATAAAGGATTAATGGAAATTCAAATTTTTAATAAAAAAATAAGTAACCCAGTTTTCTGGGGCGTTAAATTTGAAGCGAAACTACCCATTAAAGATTCAAGTTATGGATATGCCGCAGGTGACATATACAGTTTAGCATTCAGTTCTCTTTTTAAACCAAATAAAAAATTAAGTGATTGGGGCTTAATTGGATTCTCATCTGGAATTTTTCTGATTCATAATGGCAATGGTTACTGGAATGGGTTACTTGACCCTTCATCGAATAGTACAATGTTAATACCTTCTACAGGGATTGTATGGAAAGCTGGAACAAATTCAATATCTCTAAATATACAGAAACCAATGCTTATCAAAGGAGTAGGAATAGGCTCTGAGAATGCTCTTAATAATGAATTTGATGCTATAGAAATTACAATCGGCTACCGATATACTTTAGATTATGTGATTCCATGGCTTTATTTTTAATGAAACAATATTGGCTTATTTTTATAATATGTTATTCATGTTCAAAAATTGATTTATCAAAATCAGATTGTGAAAAAAATGGTGAAATTAATTTTATGATGATTGAAACTCCATGTGTTAAAGCTATTGAATATATTGAAAGGTTTTTAGATAACGAATTAATATTAGAATATGACATAATGATAAAAGAAGGGTTTATAATCATTAATTATTGTTATGACAGAAAATACCCGCCTAGTAACATTGAATCTTTATTAATTAAAAGAGGAATCATTGTTAATCAGAAATTAAATGCAAATCAAAAATCGCGTTTTGAGAGTTTATATTGTCATTAATTAACGGTTACATTTTGTAACTAAAATAATTTTGTATTACTAATCATATATTAATAGCTTTAGTTAAACCAAAATTAGAAGAGAGTTATAATGATTACAAGAATTTGCATACCTATTATTTTATTGATGGCTAGTGTTTTATCTAACACTATCAACTTAAATGGTAAAACTGATGTTGAGTTTTCCAAAACATCACCTCAATCTATAAATATTAAAATTAAGGTTGGAGATATAATTTTAGATGAAGTTGAGAAAAATAATCAAACGTATATACAGTTTAAAGTTGATTCAAATTATTCAACGAATGAATTAGGGTCACCTGAGTTGCCTCAGATTAATAATTTAATTGAAATACCATATGAAGCAGTATCTAGAATTGAGATAGTCGATGTAAATGAAAATATATATAGTTTAAGTGAAATGGGTATCAACAATAAAATTCTGCCAAGACAGCCTTCTGTTTCAAAAAGCGCAGATGTAAATCAAGTGAGCTTTGTAATAAATGAACAAGCATATAAAGCGAATCGTTTTATAAATGATGAAGTAGCTATGATTGACGAGAAAGGGTTTCTAAGGTCTATGCGCTTAGGAAACCTTCAAATAAACCCTGTTTCTTATAATCCGGTCACCAATGAACTAAAAATTAAGTCTGAAATAGAAGTAAATATTATTTTTGACAACGCAAACTATGCTCTTCAAGAAAGAGAAAAAGAGCGCCTATATTCACCATATTTTGAGCCAATTTATAAGCAAATTATTAATTATGAGCCTTTAAATAGCAGAAATGACCTTATTCAAAATGAGGTGACCTATCTGATTATAGCTAATAGTGCGTTTAATAATGATTTGGATGAATTTATTGAATGGAAAACTCAAAAAGGCTTTAATGTAGAGCTTGTTTATGATACTGATATAGGTGGAGGGTCTGCTTCATCAGTACGAGCCCATATTATGGATAGATATAATAGTCCAACGCCTCCCTCCTTTGTTCTAATTGTTGGAGATGATGGCTTGATTGATGCTTCCTATGTAAATGGTTTAGATGGTCATGTTTCAGATCTTAACTATGCAAGCATGGGAAGTGATGGTATAAATGGTATTCCAGATATTTTAATTGGTCGTTTTTCTGCCGTAAATGATAGTCATTTAGAGGCACAAATCCAAAAAACAATAGAATATGAAAAATATGAAATGCCAGACCCATCGTTTTTAGAAAATGTAATTATGATTTCAGGTGTGGATGGATTTTATGCACAGACTCATGGTAATGGACAAATCAATTACGGGAATCAATATTATTTTAATAGTAGTCATGGAATTTATTCAAATACAATTTTATATCCTGAATCAGATTTAAGTAGTTCTGATCAACAAATTAAAAATTGGGCAAACGAAGGAGCTAGTTTTATTAATTACACAGCACATGGTTGGGAAGAAGGATGGGATGATCCAAGGTTTGATGTTGGGGATGCAAATGCGATGACTAATTCTGGGAAATATCCAACTATGATTGGAAATTGTTGTACTACTAATAAATTTGATCATGGAGTGTGCTTTGGTGAAGCTCTATTAAGAAAAAGTAATGGAGGTGCTATAGGTTATATAGGTGGTTCAAATTTAACATACTGGGATGAAGATTTTTGGTGGGGTGTTGGCAGAACTTCATCAAGCGCTATTAATGCAAATCCTACTTTTAATGGTTCGGGTGAAGGAGCCTATGATGGCATGTTTCATGAAAACCAGGAACAGAACTGGGCAATTGTAAATAGTGCAATTATTTATTTAGGTAATTTAGCTGTAACTGAAGCAAATAGTAGCTTAACTCAATACTATTGGGAAATTTATCATTTAATGGGAGACCCATCATTATCTACATATATGGGAATGCCTTTAACAAATAATGTATATCATGAGGTTTTTATACCGATTGGAGAAGAAGCAATAGAAATTCAGGCAAATCCATATTCCTACGTTGGGATGTCTAAAGATGGATTGCTTATTGGGTCAGGTACAGTAGATGAATCTGGGTTTGCAATTATTATATTTGATGAGCCTTTATCTGATCCTGGAATTATTGATATTGTTATAACAGCTCAGAATACACAGCCTTATTTTGGAGAAATACTAAGTTCATCTCCCAATGGTCCATATGTAACGGTCAATAACGTTAGTGTTGATTATGGTCCAGATAGTATGGTTAATCCTGGAGAAACGATTGAATTAACGTTGACAT
>PAHI01000074.1 GCA_002705575.1 Fidelibacterota bacterium
AAAGTTAGAGTAAGAATATCTCCTGATTCTACGATAGGAGGAACGCCAAGAGCGTAACCTACAATAATTCCTTCATCTAAATTTGGTGTAGGAATATCAAACTCTTCAGAAAGGCTAGTTGAAGAAACACCAACAAGGCTAGCTAAGGATGAGGAAACTGTAAATTCAAACCCTGCAATTTCTAGAGCCTCATCATTTTGTAAGCTAATATCTAAGGTGAAAGTTTCACCAGTAGTTGCCAAAGCATTTCCTACAGATAAGCCAGCAAAGCTAGGAGGAGCTAAAGCAGAAGCACAAGCCTCATTAGAACCAGCAGCTAAACCTTCATCATATTGAGCTTTAACAACATAACAATATTCTTGACCAGCTGCAACATAATCATCGTAACTAGTTTGATTAGATCCAACTGAAGCAACAAGGCTTCCATCACGATAAATTTCATAACCTATTAAATCTCTATTAATGTTTTGAACATCATTGCTATAATTAACAGCCGCTAATTTAGCTTCTAATCTAGAATGATAACCATTAGATAGCTTGTCCATGTAAGCATTAATATTAATATTTGTATTTGAATAGTTGAAATTACTCATACCATTCATAACTGATATTTTATTCATATAATTTTCTATTGAAAATGAAGAAGATGAAACTGTTTGACCACCACAATAAGCTTGATCATAACCTGAAGCTGCATATGTATAATTAGCATCACAACAAATAGCTATTCCTTCATCACTTCCATCAGCACAATCAGCAGGCCAAGTAGCTCCTGTTTCTAAAGTACCATCACAGAAATAAGAACCAGTAATACATGCACCATCACCGCATTCAAATTCATCTGCTTGGCATCCAGTTGTACCGCCGCCACCGTTACCATCGCCGCAATCTCCACCGTCAAATGCAAACTCTTCACAGAAGAAATTTGCACCCCATGTTAAATTCTGATCATCGCAATAACCATCACCTATCCATGAAGCAGGGGAACAAAACTCAAAACAATCTATAAATCCAGGGCCAGCGTATTGACCGTCAGCTATAGTGCAATCAGAACCTATGTTTCCATTACCACCATTGCCTCCTCCACCAGCAGTCTCTTCACGCCATACTTGGTATTCAGATGCACCAAAAGAAGCAGACCATGATAAACTAACCTCACTATCACCAGCAGTTACAACTAAATCTGTTGGAGCATCAGGGGCTACAGGAGGTGGCTCCTCTCCTGATACATTAACGATTCCATCAACCACATCAAAGTTAATAACATCACCAACAGAATCAGATAATGTGACATCAGACAAGCCTAAGCTAATTTGAGACTCATATATACTGCTTGATTCGAATGTTAAAGATAAAATAGGACCAGAACCCGCTGATATTATTGTATTTAAATTTTGATCAAAAGCAACAATCACTAAATCTCCATTCACAACATTGGAAGAAATATTTACTCCATCTAATCTACTACTAGCCTCAAAAGATAAAAAATCTAGCTGATCAGGCGTATCCGTAACAGTAAGATTGATACCGTATACAGGATCATCATTACATAGACTTAAATCAACTGTAAAAGTATCGCCTGCATCTATATTAGCTCCTCCAAAAGAAAACGTATTTACATCAAAATCGGTACAACCACAATCTTCAGGAGCAGCATCACCTCCGCAAACACCATTACAATCGACAACAGCGCCACCATTACAAACATCATTACAATCGATAACAGAGCCACCATTACAAATATTATTGCAATCTAATTCAGCATCACCACCAAATACACCATTACAATCTTCAACACAATCATTTGTTGGGTCATTATCGCAAACACCGCACTCATCTTCTGTAGCATCACCATCTAGAACGCCATTACAATCTTCTGTGCAATCATTTGCTGGGTCAGCATCACACTCACCGCAATTATCTTCATAGGCTTCACCACCACATATTCCAGAGCAATCTACCGTAGCTGAGCCTCCACATTCATTAGCACAATCTACAACGGCTGAGCCTCCACATTCATTAGCACAATCTACAACGGCTGTTCCGCCGCAAACTCCATTACAATCTTCTTCAAAAGCGCAACTGCCATCATCAAGAACTGCATCAGGGTTATAATTACATGCAGTTTCATCAGTACAACCTAAAGAAGGACTAAAACAGGTTAAGTCTGTAGATATATCTCCTCCTACATTATCAGAAATTGTTCCAGCAAAATCGCCGCTTTCATCGTATTCAAAACAAATATCTGCACCGCCATAATTTTGAAAGAAAACTTGGGTTAAAAGTAGATTTTCACCATATGGTAGCGTAGCACCTTGACTAGAAAAACCTATAACTGTATCAATATTGTTAGATAAACCAAAATTTGCAGCCTCAGCTTCACCACCACTGGCAACAACAGCTCCAGCCTCTGTACTCAATTCAAAACCAGTAAAGGGAATCTCAAAACCAGCAAGAGGACCTGTTGTACCAGAACCTTCAGTATAATCATAGTAAACAGAAAGACTACCAGTGCCCACTGCTGGACAGTTTGAAGAATCAAAACAAGATTCTGCGCAAATCTCAGTTAACGGCGCACCTGCAAAATCAGCGTCACACGTAAAACCAAAAAGCCCTAAAAGCTGTTCACATGTTTGACCTGTTGCAGTACCTACATCTTCTCCAGGCTCACAAACATAATCTTCTCCTATAACAACAACATCTTCAATAGATAAACTTATCTGTGAAAACATCATTGAAAAAAACATACTTGAAATAATTAATAAATTCTTCATTTTTTAACCCTTTTTTTAATTTTAATACAGGAACCCTCCTCCCCATATACATAATATTGCTTTAGAAATTATAATTTTTATATTTAGAATGACAGATTTTAAATGTAACGAATTGTAAATCTTACTTCATTAGAATCATTTTCTTGGTCATCACCATATCTTTTGATTCTAACGTGTAAAAATATACACCCGCAGAAACAGTCGCACCCGATGCATCCATACCATTCCATACAACCTCATGAGCACCCTCCTCCATATATCCACTTACCAAGTTCGTAATTAAACGACCAGTCAAGTCATATACATTTAAGGTTACATCTGAAGCATTTGGAACCGCAAACCCAATTGTTGTACTTGGATTAAATGGATTTGGATAGTTCTGCATCAACTCATACGCAACAGGAATAGCATCTGCTAACATTACCGTCGCTCTACCTGATGTCAATGGACTCATGCCATACGAAGAACCATCTAAATCTGTACTTACATATAACTCACGTCCCTCTGACATGCTATACAATCTAAGCTCAATTGCATCGCCTGCCTCATAACCTGGAAGACTTACACCATACTTATCATATGAACCCCATGCAGCAAATGCAATCGTCGCATCTGGATTCATGATACGTGTAGCTCCCACAACTTCACCATTTGCATAGGCAACAAGCTCATCTCCTTGTTTCACAGCACCTGTCAACTCTGTAATAATAATCGGATGAGATATTCCTGTCTTAACAATCTCATCAGCATATATTAACGACTCCACAGAACCTGTAGGATTTGTGTTTGACGCTAAACGTGCATCTGAAAGAGTTGAAGGATAACTAAACTCAATGTCTGAACCTGAACTTAAAAAGATACTATAAGCTTCACCTGGACATAATAAATTGCCTCCAATAGCATCAAAGGTATTAACACCAAAGCTTGGAACATAGAAATTACCATTATCATCCTGAGCAATCAAAATAGCATCATCATATGCACTAAAAGCTTCTGATGCTGACATACAATCTTGAGGGAGATAAGGCAACATATTTACTTTTTGAGCTTCAAGATTAATAGATACTAAATCTGAAGGAGTTCCTGAAACTACAATAGTTTGATTAACGCTGCCATTAGGAAAAACAGAATAACCTTCTAACATATCTATAATTCCAATATCATATACATCAAAACTTGGAACATAAAAATCGCCATTATCATTTGATGCAATCAGAATATCCGCTTGACCAAAAATATTTGATGCATTCATATTGCATAGACCGCAAGTAGCAGGACAAAGTTCTGAAATGGGAGTGTCAATCCAGCTATCTACTTCACATGAAAGACCTATTGATAAAACTCCTTCACAGCCTCCAATAGCGTCTGTAATGCCGTAAGGGTCATCTTCGCAGCCAAAAACATCTGAGGAAACATTAAAAGAGACTGCATTAATTTGATAGTTTTGCAAAACTATATTCTGACTAACAATCATAGGCCCTTCTGAAATATTAACCTGACCAGATTCTAACCCAAGAGGTAAAAAATTACCACCTAAATCTGATATAGATGCATTTGTTAAAGTTAAATTTATATTATTAGGAACCAGCGTATTAAAAGATACATTAATAATAGGTCCCACATCTGGCTCAATAGCGCTGCCTGTTAATGAAAATCCAACTACCCTTAATAAATTAACGGTTCCATTTGGGAACGCCGAAGAGATATCAAAACCCTGAGTTCTATCAGTATAATCAATATTCACTAACTCAATAACAGAACTATCAAATACTAAATCAAATTGAAATCCTGCTACAGGATACTCTTCATTGCTCAATGACACAGGAATAGTTATTTGACTTCCTACGTTTGTATCAGCCGAACCAACAATTAATGTAGAAGCTCCTTGAGGATTTATAAAAACAGTATCTGAAATAGAATAAACTGGAATACTATACCCTAAAGAATCTCCAATATTTAGAGATTCTGCGCTAATTGTTACAGACTCTGAGTTTAACAACAACTCTGAAGTATACGAAATAGTTAAAATAGAACCTTCTCCAATATCTATAGGTATAAGCGATGAACTATAACCAACAATAATTATAGATCCATTTGACTGCTCCTGTGCGGTAATTTCAAAACCTTCTGAACGCTGAGTACTTTGCACATTTGAACCAGTTAAAATATTAGGTGAATCTACAAGTGTAACTTGAAAACCATAAACTGGCGATTGATTTGAAAGTGAGACACTTACTTCGAAAGCTGTCTGCGCATCAACTGATGGGGCTGATATTACTTCTAAAACTGAAAATATGGAAGGGTCCGTAACCATTGTACATATAACATTACTTGGATTGGAATCACCATCAGCATAAACAGCTTTAACCTTATAACAATAACTTTCATCGTAATCAACATTATAGTCTTTGTAAAATGTTTCCTGCAAATCTGGAGATGTTAAAAGTTCAAAAACATTTTCTGATTCAATAGATCTATATACTTTGTAACCAGTCAATCGATTTTGATCAGAATCACCGCCAATACTATCAACACATCCTGGGTTAGGAATATCCCAATCAAGAGAAACAAAATCATCTCCATTAACACCTTGTGCTGTAAAATTTAAAGGAGGGCAAAGAGAACCTCCATCGGGGGCATCACAAATTGTCGCAGTAGGCTGAGAATCACCTTCATCATAGCGCGCAACAATATTATAGCAATATTGAGCTCCATTTTCTAGGCCTGAATCTGTATATCTGTATGTAATCGGACTTACCGATGCAATAGGCAAAGCTTGGTCTTGACGATATATATCATAACCTAACAAGCTCCTTGTGGATACAGTTCTAGGATGCGATGACAAATTGAGAGTTAATTCTCGATTTGGTAAATCCTCTATACTTAAGCCTGACTTCAAAGATTCATACTCAAGTATATCTATAGCGCTTGGAGGAAGCTGAACAGCCATAACTGACTGAGATACACTGATTTCATAATCACCATTAGCACCACTATAGCCATCAATCACTATATAGTATTCACCCGGCTCTAAGCTTACACCTCTGAGAGAAGAAAAATAACTATCAAGAGGGCAATCAGAATCATCATCATTATAATAACTAGTTGAAGTTAACACACAATCTTGATCTGCTGTAAAAATTTCAAGAGTTGTGTCATAATTAGTAATCTCAGAGCACAAACTGATATCAATAATAATCGGAGATGTTACATTTAAAAAGTAAGAATAATTAGGTACTTGCATGCTCGTAGAGCCTTGACCAATAAATGGAATTGATGATATAGATTCATTTGCACACGTATTAACTCCGGGCTCACTCCATTCTAAATCAATAAAACCATTCCCAGATGATGTTTGAAAAGTTAGAGGCGGAGCTAAAATCCACATTCCACAACTTTGATTAGACTGCAGAGACTCTCCAGATGAATACATCGCAGAAACTGTATAACAATAATCAATATCATTCTGAGCCGTCAAATCTTCATAGTACAGATCTGTAATATTTGTAGCTATCTCTAGACCTTCACGATAAATCGTGTAATACTCAGCGTTCAGATTTCCAATTTGCCATTCTAGCATAATAGATGAATCTTGACTATAAGCATAAAGACTTGATGGAGCTTGGCCTGGAGTAGGAGTAGCACACACAGGATTATTACTAAAAAGAGATACTCCTTCGCTATATATAGCAACAATATCATAACAATAAGAAGTCAAGTTAATTACATCCAAATCATCATACTCGTAAGTGCCAACAGGCAAAGTAATAAGCTCTTGATTATCTCGATAAATTTTAAAAGATATTAAATCCCTGCTATTAAAAACAGGAATTACAGGATAGATTGATGTTAATTCTGAAATTTGAACTTCAGATCTATATCGATTGACAATACCAGCACAATCACCTCCATCAAAATCAAATTCTTCGCAATTAAGATTTGCAGACCCAAAGACACTATCATCACAAAAACCATCATCTATCCAATTATTATAATAAAAAATATCTGCACATTGGCCTATACAATCCACAAAACCAACTTCCTCATATCCCCCAAAATCAGTATAAAGACATTCGTCTCCAATTTGAGGTTCTGAGTTTTCTGGAGGGTCACTCCATGTCAATCGAACCAATCCATCTAATCCTTCAGCTTGCAAATCATTAGGGCCTAAAATCTCCCAAATAGCACAGTCTTCATCCGAAGGAAGAGACTCCCCAGATGTATATATACCAGTAACTGAATAACAATATCCAACATCTGGTTCTGCAGTTAAGTCTTCATAAAATAAATTTATAATATCTGAATCAATTAATTCTAGATAAGATTCATCAATATTAAGCCTACGATATATATTATAACTATTTGCTTGACCTTCCCATTGCAGCGAAATAGAACTTTCTAAAGCTGATGCCTGCATAGAATTAGGTGCTTCTCCAGGAATTGGTATAGCGCAAACCTCATTATTGTTGAAAGAAGACTCACCTTCATCATATATTGCAATAATACTGTAGCAGTAACTAGAAAGATTGATTACATCGTAATCATAATACTCAAATGTATTTGCTGGCAAAGATACAAGCTCATAACCATTTTTATATATCTTAAATGACGTTAAATCTCTTGAAGTGTTTTGGATATTCGAAAATACTCTTGCTTGGTTTTTAGCGGAATGGCCAACTGTGCTACTAGACGAATAGTAATAGTAAGGCTCAGCATCAGGGGCACATTCTCCTCCAAATAAACAATCGCCTCCATCACAATCAAATTCATCACAATTTAAATACATACCATAAGTTCCATCATCACAAAAACCATCATCTATCCATGAAATTAATTGAGCTGAGTCTACACATTGCCCATTACAATCAGTTGTACCTGTTATTTCTTGACCGGAATATGGATCCACAACTAAACATTCACCCCCAATTTGAGGCCCTCCACCAGGAATAGGGCTACCCCAAGTAAGATAAATAGAACTATCAAGACCTTCAGCCTGTAAGTCATCAGGGCTTGTAATTTCCCATACTCCGCACTCCAAATCTGTTGATGCTGATTCTCCAATATCATAAATAGCTACAACATTATAGCAATATTCCGTATCACTGTCTGTTTGAGTATCGTAAAAAAAAGTATCTTCTGTAAAAGTCAAAAAAGAAAGGACTCCATATGCATCAAGTTTGTTAATATTATAACCAACCAAAGCGCTAGATGTTGACCCGTTCCATGCAAGCTCAAGCCTTCCATTTGTTCCGGTCACATTAAAATCCATAGGAGGCATTAATATCCATTGAGCGCATGATTGATTAGAATCCACAGATATAAAAGTTTCACCATCATAACTATAAGAAGCGGTAACCATATAACAATACTCTGTATTATTTGATGTACTCTCATCTAAATAATCAAAAGAACTTGAATCAACTTGAGCTATCTCAACAGGCCTAGGATCGTTTCCTCCAGATCTGAAAATTGTGTAATATGCTAACTCTCTACTATTGATTGACTCTGACCCTAAATTAAACTCGCATACATCGAAATTTCCTGTGTTAAAAGTACAAGAAGCTAACTCGTTGTCATTTATATCATAAAGACTCCAAACTGCTCCATTCCATCCATCGCCCCACGAATCAATCATGTTTAGGGTATACAATCCATTAGGAAGCAAAACATCATCCTGAGAAAACGGAGCACCTCCGGAAATAGCATTATTTGAATTTGCATCTAAGAGCTCCCATGAAACCTCAGAAGGATAATCTCCTGCACTACAAACTATTCTATAATTGCCTTCTGAACCTGGCTCACTCCACGAGACTAAAATATTTTGATTAGAATTATCTGCTTGAGCATAAACACCCAAAGGAGGATCTAAAACATAATCTGTTTGAGTGCATAATTCTTCTGATAATTCTGACTCTGAATAACTATCAAAAGCAGCTACCTGATAACAATAATCCTCTCCATCCAGAAGATCTGTATCAATCCATAAAGCATTATTATCAATTGATGCTTCAATTGTTGCAATAACTTGACCATCCTGATATATATTATATCCTGAAACATCTAAAGGAAAGGGATGATACCATCCCAACTGAACAGATTGAAGCCCTCCTAAGATAGAAAAGTTTTCTACAGAGAAAACATCTGGCGGAGTATCGCCATCAACTGAAACTACGCAAGAATCAAAAGATACATCCAAAGGCAATCCTGATATATCTGATATAATTACTTGATCTAACGAAAGGGTTATATCTGCATCAAAAATTCCTGTTGACTTATAGCCAAGACTAATAATAGGACCCTCTCCAGGCAAAATAGGATTTTCAAAAGGAAATTCAAATCCTAAAACTGTAATTGAACCATCGTTTTCATCAATAGATGATTGAATAGTCCAAGCTGGACTTACTCTGTCAGATACATATATTTGCTCTAATAAGAAATCACCAAAATCTGGGTCATCTTGAATCTTGAATTGAAACCCATATACAGCAGATTCATTACTCATTGCTAAATCTACATTAATCGAATCACCTGCATTTAACGAAACATCAGATAATGAAATACTATTTTGGGAATGTAAAAATCCAAAAAAAGAAATTAAAGATAGGATAAGAATTTTTTTCATATATACGGACTCCTAATAAAAACCAAATTTTAATCTACTAAAAAAGGAATGAAATTTGCACTCAACTTAGTTCCAGTTTTACCTGCTAATAGTGCTTTCATCTTAAACTCTGAAGGCTTATCAATATTTTTTTTGAAATGTAGCGTAAAGAGCTTATTTTTTGAGTAATCCAAAGTATCTATAGCTGAAATCATTTTTCCAGTCATCGAGAATGCTAAAATAACTCCTTTATCTGAGCCTACATGAGTAATAAAATTCCCATCTCCAACTCTTCCACCTTCAACTTTTAAAATCTTAAAATCTTTACCTAACAATTCAAACTGTACGCCTGCCATAATTTGATTATTATGAGCATAAATATCTGCCATATATGTACCTGATTCAGCCTTTCTGATATTTACAGCACCAACCTCCACTATATCAGAATACTCTATCTTACCATCTATTTGAATATTATCTTTTTTGCCAAAGACAATATTCGAAAAAATACAGCAAAAGCATATAAAAAATATTTTTTTATACATTTAGTAACCCCTCCTTTAAGCATGAATTTACAATAATTGTAATATGAAAACTATTAAATTCAAATAATTCACTTTAAAGAAATTTACATTAAATATAAATTTCATAATTATTAACCATAATCAAGCGTTTAAATTTCTAGAATCAAACAAAAAGATGCCAAATAATTGATTTTAATAGTTTATATCATATTTTTATTATACTTAAATTAATCTATGGAAAGAATTTCTAGAACATTCATCCTATTTCTCATTTTCAATATAACGCTTACCCAATTTATTAACTTTAGCACAAACATTGATATAAGAAAAGTTCGAGATAGTAATAAATTTTATTTTGAAAACCTGTCAGAAAAAATAGATGATTTTTTCCTAATCAATTCTTTTGGCCCCAACATAGAATATCTCGATATAGAAGGAAACCTACATTTAATGATTGAGTCTGTTGCAGAATCCAACAACGGGAACATTGTAAGCGGTCAGCTAATTCTAACAAACAAAGCTGACATTATTATGCTATTAAAAGGCTTTTCTTTTCCAACAAGAGAGTTGCAAAACATATCTTTAAACCAAAACTCATTTAATCCACTTAGCTCATTACTTGAATTTAGCGCCTATATGTTAATTGCCAACGAACTTGACACTTATGACTCTAAAGGGGGCAACCCATATTATAATATGGCTCAATTGATTGCTATCTCAGGAAAAGAATCAGATTACCCTAAAGGCTGGGAAGATAGATGGAAAAAATGTAAAGAGATTCAAGATAATTTTTTCTTACGAGATATAAAATATTACTTTTTTCTATCATATGACGACTTTTATAATAACCAGACTGAAAGCTTTAAAAATAATGTCTTTCAACTTCAAGAAGCAATTATCAAAAATGATAATTTTATAGGGCTTGACAACAATACTAAAAACTTTTTTAATGCATACTCAAGAGAAATATCAAAATATTATTATTCTATAAAATACAAAGATGGGCTTAAATACTTAAGTTCCTATAATGCTGAAAATAAAACTATTTATCAGAGTGCTTTAGATACACTAAAATGATTTATTGCAAAACTAAATCTTGCACTATTTTTAATTTAATTATTGTTGGATTCTTTATATGTAATGACACATCTATAGACAATCTGAAAAAAGAACGTGAAAAGATTCAAGAACAGATAAAAACAAAAGACAAAGAAATAAAGGAGCTAAGCTCTGAACTAAAGTTGTTACGAAAAAAAATAACTAAGACTACAAACAATTTAAATACGGCAACTAAAGAAGCAATAGATAGCCAAAAAAGCTTAATCGTAATAGATAATGACATTAAAGAAACACAAAAAATTCTCAGTAATATAGAAAAAGATTTGTCAGAACTAGATATTCTTATTAATAGACAAAAAAAGAATATCCTAGATCAAGAACAAAAAATAGATTCAACTCAGAACATAATATATAATATTGAAATAGACTTTAAAAATAGGACTCAAAAAACATATAAGCTTGGAATAAATAAAAATACTAATTGGGCAAATAAAAAATACTTGAAGAGACTAAACAGATATGTTGATGAAAGTGATAAGATTAAAGAAGAGCAATATCAATCTAGGGTTGCTGAACTGGCAGGAATAAAGAAAAGCCTAGAAAGTAATTTAAAAGAACTTGAAATTTCTCTTTTAAGTAAACAAAAGCTTTACAATTTTAAAAAAAATGCAATTCAGAGCTTAATTTCTAGTAGGCGTAAAAAAGAGAAATTATTGAAAAAACTAACTGATCAAAAAAATGATCTTGAAAATTCATTAAAAACAATTAAAACAACAGAAAAGCAAAAAGAAAATGCTATAGAATCTATTAAGAAAAAAATAAAACAACTTTCAATAGATAAAGAGCAGAACAAAAAGAGAACTGATGAACTTATTCGTATAAGATTAGAAAATAATAAACAAATATCTGGTAATTTTAGCGATATGAAAGGTAAGCTGATATGGCCAACAAGTGGCATTATAGTATCAAAATTTGGTAATCAGCTAAATAAAGAGCTTAAGACTATTACAGAAAATATCGGAATTGACATCCAATGTGAAAAGGATGCATCTATTGTATCTGTAATGGATGGAATAGTTAGTTTGATAAGCTATATACCAGGACATGGTAATATTATAATAATTGACCATGGGGAGGATTACAGTACAGTATATGCTAATATTGTAAAAATTTCTATATATGAGGAACAGTACGTTAAATCTGGACAAATAATTGCCAAAACTCAAAGTCCTGCTAATAGCAATAAAAGTTTGATGCATTTTGAAATATGGAAAAAAGATAAAAACCTCAATCCAGAAGGCTGGCTAAAGAAAAAGTGATATATAAAAATCTAACAATCAATAAAAAAATATGGACTATGCTAAATTCTATGAAAAAAACATCTAGAATTCCAAATGCTCTACTTTTTCATGGAAATGAAGGTATCGGAAAAGAGGCCTGTGCTATTGAATTTGCTGCACTAGTAACCTGCTCCTCTCAATTAGATGAATTTGCATGTGGAAAATGCAAATCTTGCACTAAAATACTTAGCAATAACCATGAAAGTATTAAATATATATTTCCATTGCCTAGAGGTAAAATAACTAATAAAAAAGATAGCATCCTAAAATCTTTCAATCATAAAACTATAGAGCAATATAATAGAGAGCTAAACCTTAAAATTATGAAACCTTATCATAAAATAGAGTTAGATAATGCTAATACTATACTAATTAACAGCATACGAGATATAAAAAAAGAAATCTATACAACTACAACAAACGATTCATGGCGCATAATCGTAATATTTGAATCAGAAAAACTATGTTATCCGAACCAAGAATCAGCAAACTCTTTATTAAAGATTTTAGAAGAACCTCCAAAAAAAACTCTATTTATATTGACAACATCAAAAATCAGCCTACTATTAGATACAATTAAATCAAGATGTATAGATTTGTACTTCCCTAGACCATCTGAAGAATACTTTAATTCTTTATCAAACAACAAAACCAACATAAACTTATACAAATTATTAGATGCAAATATACAAAATCTGACGAACATAAAAGATATTGAAGTAAATGCTCTAGAGATATTTGTAAAAAACTTTAATAAATTACATAGAGATAAAGAAATAATGTCAATTAACCTAATATCTGAAATAACCAAATTAAATCAATCTGATAAAAAGCTATTTTTAGTTTACATTGAATCAATAAAACACTACTATAAAGACTTGGCAATAATAAAAACAGATAAAAATAGCGATAATCTTACATTTAATTTTTTAAAATCTGATTATTTGGAATTAAACAATAGTGCCACGAAAAAAAACTGGTCTTACTGCGTAGATACTATTAGTAACTTTCAAGATAATCTGCAAAAAAATTTAAACTTGAACTTATCTATGATAAACTTACTTACAACAATAAAAAGCTTTGCACTATAAAATGAAAAAATTTTACATAACAACACCACTATACTATGTGAATGATAAACCTCATATTGGACACGCGTATACAACAATACTAGCTGATGTTTTAACTAGATATAATAAGTTAATGGGTAAAGATGTCTTTTTTTTGACAGGAACTGATGAGCACGGTCAAAAAGTTCAAGAAGCTGCATTAAAGCTGAACAGAACTCCTAAAAAACATGTTGACAAAATTCATAAAAACTACATAGATCTATGGGAAAAATTAAACATCAACTATAATAAGTTTATAAGAACAACAGATAGCAATCATATAAATAAAGTCCAGAAAGTTTTAAAAAACCTATGGGATCTTGGCGAAATATATACAGCTGAATATGAAGGTCTTTACTCTGTATCAGAAGAACGATTTATAACAGAAAAAGAATATGAGGAAGGCGACTACAGAGAGATAAAAAGACTTAAAGAAAAAAATTATTTTTTCAAAATGTCAAAATATCAGAAAAAATTAATAAATCACATAAATGAAAATCCTGATTTTATAATCCCAGAATCAAGAAAAAATGAAATATTGGGCTTTCTTAAAAAACCTCTAGAAGACTTATGCATTTCAAGGCCTAAAGATAGATTAGAATGGGGAATTGAGATGCCATTTGATAAAAACTATGTAACATACGTATGGTTTGATGCGTTGCTTAACTATATAACAGCTATTGAATGGGATAACAATAAAGATTTTTTTAATAAATGGTGGCCTGCAAACTACCATTTAATGGGTAAAGATATAATAACAACTCATGCAGTATACTGGACAACAATGCTAATGGCCAATAAAATTCCATTACCCAAACATATTATTGCGCATGGATGGTGGCTCATCGAAGACGCTAAAATGTCAAAGTCTATAGGAAATGTAGTAAATCCAATAGAACTAATTAATTATTATGGAGAAGATTCACTTAGATTTTTTTTAATGAGGGAAATGACACTTGGACATGACGCCTCATTCTCATTTGATTTATTTAAAAGAAGATACAATGATGACTTAGCTAATGACTTAGGTAATCTTTTGAATAGAATCACAATTCTAATAAAAAAGTTTTGTAATAATTCTATACCAACTATAAAAGACAAAAATAAAATAGATAATGACTTAATTAATAAAATAAAAAATCTTCCAATCCAATCTCTAGAAAATGTTAAAAACCTGAAAATCAACCTAGCAATTAAAGATATTATGAGCTTAGTAAAATCAATAAATAAATATTTAGAAATAACAGAGCCCTGGAAAGCTTTAAAAACTAACGTAAACAATCAAAGTTCTCTAAATACTTTAGCAATATCTTCAGAAGCGATAGCTATTTCTGCAAAACTATTACTTCCTATTATGCCAAAAAAATGCAAAAAAATACTTCAGATATTAGGCATACAAAATCAATTTACAGCCTTAACTTTCGGAACACTATCTCATAATAAAATACAAAAACATGCAGCCTTGTTTCCACGAATAGATAGCAATGATTGATACACATTGTCATATTAATGATAAAAGGTATAAAAAAGACTTAAATGAAGTAATCCTCAAAGCTATTGATTCTGGAGTCCAAAAAATGATTTGTGTAGGAGTAGACCTAAAAACATCAGAAAAATCACTTAAAATTGCAGATACTTTCAATGAAGTTTATGCAAGTGTTGGCTACCATCCTCATGAATCAAAAGAAGCAAAAAAAGGATATTTATATGAATTAGAGTCCATGGCTAAAAACCCTAAAGTTGTAGCTATAGGAGAAACAGGACTTGATTATCATTACAACATAAGTAACAAATTAGTCCAAAAAAAAATTTTTAACGAACAAATAGAGCTTTCAAAAGATTTAAAAATCCCAATAATAATACATAACAGATCATCTGATGCTGACTTAATATCGATTATAGAATCTACAAATCTAAGTAATGGTGTAGTTCATTGTTTCTCTGGTGATTGGGATTTTGCAAAAAAACTTTTAAGCCATAATATAAAATTATCTTTTACAGGCATGATTACATTTATCAAAGATCCCATCTTGGAAGTTTTGGAGAAAATTAACTTAGAAGATTTTTTTATTGAAACAGATTCTCCATATCTGGCTCCTGCACCATACAGGGGTAAAAGAAATGAGCCTTCAATGATAAAATTAATTGCTGAAAAAATTGCAGACGTAAAAAAACTGCCTACAAAAAAAATTGTCAATCATACAACAGATAACGCTCTTAAATTTTTTAAAAAATTGACTGACTCATGATTCACCCCAAAAAAAAATGGGGACAAAACTTTCTAGTAGACCCAAATATTTCAAAAAAAATTGTCAATCTACTAGACATTAATTTAAATGATACTATACTAGAAATTGGACCTGGCAAAGGTGCTCTCACAAAGTATATTAAAGCAAAAAAAATTACAGCAATCGAAATAGATAACAATCTATGCGAACTTATTGAAAAACAAAAAATCAAAAATTTAGATATTATAAATCAAGATTTTCTGAAAACTAATTTAAATAATCTGAAGTTCAATAAGATTGTTGGAAATTTACCATATAATATAAGTTCCCAAATAATTTTCAAACTATTAGGAAAATGTGATTGGAGTAAAGCAGTGATAATGCTTCAGAAAGAACTCGCAGATAGAATAGCTTCAAATAAAGGAACTAAAAAATATGGAAGAATATCTGTCATGATACAATCAATGTGCCATGTAACTAAAGAATTCAACATTTCAGCAAACTGTTTTTATCCAAAACCAGAAGTAACATCATCTATAATATCTTTAGTTAATAAAAAAACACCTATTGATTATAAAAATTTAGAATTAATAGTACGTGCTTGCTTTAGTCAGCGTCGAAAAAAAATAAAGAACACTTTAAAAGAAGTTTGCAAACATGAAAATCTATCTAACTACTATGATAAAAGACCTGAAAGTTTAAGCGTAGACGATTTTCTATTGATATCTAAAACAATTAAGCAAAACTCCTTGTTATAGTTGTTATTATTTAATAAAATACTTGGCTAAACAAAAACTATATATATGGCTAAAGCAAAAACTATAAAAAACAAAACACTACCTGATGATAAAAAAACAGGAAAAAAACAAAAAGATTCATCTAAAATAAAAAAAGCTGTTAAAAAAGCACCTAGGAAAACACGCCAAAAAAAAGTTGATAAAAAAATTCAGACACTCGGTAGTGACGCAAATAGATCCTTAAGTAAATACTTAAATGAAATCAGTAAATTTGAACCTTTAGACCCAGAAAGAGAGGTTGAATTAGCTATAAGAGTAAGAGAGGGTGACCGCAAAGCTCTGACTGAGCTAACGGAAGCAAATCTACGATTTGTTGTAAGTGTAGCAAAAGACTACCAAGGGCAAGGATTGCCTTTAACAGACTTGATAAATGAAGGAAACCTAGGACTTATTAAGGCTGCTGAAAGATTTGATGAAACCAGAGGGTTTAAGTTTATTTCATATGCAGTTTGGTGGATAAGGCAATCAGTATTACAAGCATTGGCAGAACACTCTAGAATTGTAAGACTGCCCTTAAATAGAGTAGGTACTATTAGCAAAATAAACAAAGCATCTGAAAAGCTTGAACAAGAGTTTGAAAGGCCTCCTAGGGCAGATGAGCTATCAAAACAATTGGATATGAAAGTCAATGAAATAAATGATGCCCAAAGAATATCAAGAAGACATCATTCTCTAGATACTCCATTTGCGGATGATGATAAAAATAGTCTTTTAGATATAATTCCTGACTCTTTATCTGATTCACCCGATAAAGAATTAAATTTAGACTCGCTAAGGGATGAAGTTCAATCAGCTTTATCTACATTGAAAGAAAGAGAAAGAGATGTTATAAAAATGTATTTTGGGATTGACTATGAATACGCACTGACTTTAAATGAAATCGGAGAGGAATTTGGACTTACAAGAGAAAGGGTTCGACAGATAAAAGAAAAAGCAATCAGAAGACTTAGACATAGATCACGTAGCAGAAGATTGCGAACATACTTAGGATAGGAGACTATTTTGATAGAAATTACAATAAGAGATAATGAACCGTTTGAGAAAGCTTTAAGACGCTTTAAAAAAAAGTGGGAAAAAGCAGGGGTTTTAAGAGCTGTAAAAAACAAAGCTTACTATTTAAAGCCTAGTGAACGAAGAAAGCTCGCCAAAACAAAAAAAAGAAAAAGATATCCATCGTTTTAATTTCATAGTGCGTTTTCGTGTTGTCTTAAAATTACTATGGAACTAATCAGAAGCATATCTGGAATCAGAGGAATTATTGGAGTCAACTTCAATGATACAATTGCTTCAGAATATGCTAAATCATTCAGTTCTTTACAACCACAAGGTCCTCTGCTTTTAGGAAGAGATACACGGAAAAAAGGGCTTGAAATAATAACTAAAATAAAAAAAGATTTAATTTCTCTAGGTAGAGATGTTTATGACTGCGATATAGCCCCAACTCCAATAATTCAATTTTTAGCAAAAAAACTTGAAACTAGTGGAGCTATAATGATAACTGCAAGCCATAATCCAGAAGAATGGAATGGAATGAAATTCATAGATTGTGACGGGTGCTTTATTAGTCAAGAAAAAAACGAGGACCTTCTATATAATATCGATAATAGAATTGAGCCAATCAAATTCAATAATAATGCTAAATCTAGAAATACAACAAATTCGATATCTCTCTTTATTGATGCATTATTAAAACTCAATTTTATAAACCTCGAACAGATAAAAAGAAAAAAATTTAAGGTTGTCGTCGATACTGTAAACGGAGCAAATTATCATTTATTACCCTATTTTTTAAAAAAATTAGGATGTGATGTGGTTGAGATTTTTTGTAATAATTCTGGTTCTTTTGATAGAAATCCTGAACCTCTAGCAGAAAACTTAAATTTATTATGTAAAAAAGTCACTAAAGAAAAAGCTGACTTAGGATTAGCCTGTGATCCTGATGGTGACAGATTGTCTATTGTCGACAATCTCGGATCTGCAATAGGAGAAGAAAATACATTAGTGCTTTGCGCTGATTCATACTATAATGAAACCAACTGCAAAACTCCATTAATAACAAATCTTTCATCGTCTATGTGTCTTGACTACATTGCATCTAAGCATAATGTGCCAATATTAAGATCTGCAATAGGAGAAGCAAATGTTATAGAGCTTATGAAAAAAGAGAATGCGCATTTTGGTGGTGAAGGTAATGGTGGCGTCATATTAAAAGATATTCATTTAGGAAGAGACTCTCTAGTTGCAACAATCATGATTTTAAATATGTTAGCTAAAAATAATATCTCTTTAGATAAAGTTATGTCCAAAATACCTAAATACTATATGATAAAAGAAAAGACAGGCGCATCAAATTTCGATATATCTAAATTTTATAATCACTTATCAAAAACACATCCTGGTTCAAAAAAAGATTCAACTGATGGATTGAAATTATCATGGAATGATAAATGGCTTCATATAAGAACTTCAAATACTGAGCCAGTTATTAGAATTATTGCTGAATCATCTAAACTTAAAACAACTCAATTACTAATTAGTGATACCATTAATAGAATAAAGAATTATTCAATTGAAAATTAAAAAAGGAACTATAATTGAATTAAATGTTGAGTCATTATCGTATGGAGGAGATGGTTTTGCAAGATACAATGATATTGCAGTTTTTGTTCAAAAAGGTCTGCCTGGACAGACCTTAGAAGCAGTTATAACTAAAAAAAATAAGAAATTCTTAAAAGCAAAAATATTAAATATTTTAAAAAAATCTCCTGATCAAATAAATCCAAAATGTACTCACTTTCAAGACTGTGGAGGATGTTCTTTTCAAAACTATAATTACTCAAAACAATTGCAAGAAAAAGGAAATCAAGTTAAAGATTTATTAAAGCATATAACAGGCTTAAGTTCTTCTAAAATAAAAAAAATAAAAAAAGCCAATCAAACGTATAACTATAGAAATAAAATGGAATTCACTTTTTCAAATGACCCTTGGTTTGAAAAATATAATCCTAAAGAAAAAAAAGACTTATGTTTAGGGCTGCATCCAAAAGGACGCTTTGATAAAACAATAGATTTAGAAAATTGTGAAATACAATCTGAAATATCCAATCAAATATTAAATATAGCAAGACACTCTGCAATCAAAAATAATCTCACACCTTATGATATAAAAAAACACACTGGATTTTTGAGACAAATTGTTATAAGATCTGCAATTCACAAAAATGAGACTATGGTAATTATTGTAACATCAGAAAATAATCAAAAAAAATTAGAACCACTTATAAATGATCTAAAAAAAGTAACAGAAATAAAAGCCATCATTAATAATGTCAATAGAAAAAAAGCTGATGTTTCATATAGTGAAGAACAGTACTTATTGTATGGAGATGATTTTATTACTGAAAAAATAGGCCCTTATAAATTCAGAATTTCTCCTGATTCTTTCTTTCAAACTAACTCTAAACAAGCAAAAATATTATACGATTTAATAAAAAAGGAGGCCAATCTGACTGGAAATGAAATTATTTATGACCTATATTGCGGAACAGGCACTATTGGTATTTATTTATCAAAAAAAGCTAAAAAAATATTTGGATTCGAAATAATACCATCAGCTATTGATGATGCTATTATTAATGCCTCTAATAACAATGTGAAAAATGCATTATTTTTTCAAGGAGATATAAAAGATAGCTTAATTGATAATAAAGAAATAGATATCATAGAAAAGCCTGACATTAGCATTATTGACCCTCCAAGATCAGGGCTCCATCCAAAAGCACTAAAAAATATCATCAAATTAAAACAAAAAAAAATCATTTATATTTCTTGCAATCCTTCAACTCAAGCTAGAGATCTCATAGATTTTATAGATGCAGGATATAAAGTGATTAATATTATTCCAGTTGATATGTTTCCGCATACACCCCATATAGAATCTATTGTAACTTTAGAAAGATGAATGCTGTTGATATAAATAATCTTGTTAAAATTTACGATAATAAATTCAAAGCACTGAAAAAAATAAATCTAAGTATCCCCAAAGGCTCATTCTTTGGATTGCTCGGTCCTAATGGTGCAGGAAAAACAACTACTATTGGTATCTTAACAGGTCTGGTTAATAAAACCTCTGGAAGCACTAGAGTATTTGGCAATGACACTATCGAAAATTTCAGACAGGCACGAACTCTGATAGGACTATCTCCTCAAGAACTAAATTTTGATGTATTTTTTACGATTGAAGAACTTTTAACCCTCCAAGCAGGCTACTTCAATAAAAATAAAAGAGAAGCACGAAAAAGAGTAGAAGAAATGCTAGAATATTTCAATCTTACAGAGAAAAGGAAATGTAAAGCAAGAGAGCTCTCTGGAGGTATGAAGAGAAGGGTTCAAATAGCTAAAGCATTTATACACAATCCACCATTAATAATTTTAGATGAGCCAACAGCAGGAGTTGATATTGAATTAAGGTATCAACTATGGGATTTCTTAAAAGAAGAAAATAAAAAGGGAAAGACAATACTGCTGACAACACACTATATTGAAGAAGCTGAAAAATTATGTGATCAAATAGCTATAATTAACCACGGGAATATTATAGCAAATGGGAAAACGGACGATTTAATTTCTAATATGGGTAAAAATCATATAAAAATTGAAACAACAATAAAAGAGGGAGCCATAATTAAAAATTGCAAATGGAATTACACGGTTAAAAATAATGAAATAACTTTACAAACTAACAAACCTGAATCTGATATTATAGATATAATTAACTGCATTAATGATAACTCAATATCTATTGATAAAATAAAAACAGAAAAAAGTACACTTGAAGAAATCTTTATAAAATTAACAAACAATAATGAATAATCACTTTCAATTATCCACTGCTTTCTACGTGTTACTAAAAAGAGAAATTAATCGTTTTTTAGCTCTTTATAAACAAACAATTATACCAGGAGTTATCTCATCTGGATTATATATTATTGTATTTGGTCATGCCCTAGGCGACAGAATAAGAAACAATCAAGAATTGACCGACGCTGGTGGCTATATGCTGTTTATAATTCCAGGTCTTATTATGATGTCTGTAATCAATCACTCATACCAAAACACATCTTCAAGCTTAATGCAAGCTAAGTTTTTAAAATTTTTAGATGATATATTAATCACACCCTTAAGTGGACTTGAAATTAGTATTGCATATATAATTGGAGGGACAGTTAGAGGAATTATAAATGCATTATCCATTATTATTCTAAGCTATTTAATTGCCGATGGCTTTACTATTGACAACTATTTCATGACATTTATATATATCTTTATAGTATCTTGGGCATTTAGTGCACTCGGACTATTAGTTGGAATATACGCTAAGTCATGGGATCACATAGGAGTATTTACTAACTTTGTTTTTATGCCTTTAACAATGCTGGGCGGTGTTTTTTGGAGTATTAGTATGTTAAAAAATGAATTCCTTCAAATGATATCACTTATTAATCCTATATATTGGATGATTCAAGGCTTAAGAGAAGCTATGATACCCAACAATAATCCTTTTTCTTATTTAGCACTCATTATTAGTATCCTATTTGCAATTTCATTCACAATAATATCATCTTATTGTTTTTCAAAAGGTTATAAGATTAAATCTTAATTATGTTTTTTACTTATAAAATTCTTTAAATTAATACCTTGCAACAAAAATAAACCATGAATACAAAAAAATACCAACAATCAGATTATACTCCAGACAAAAACACTTACTCAGATATAGAAAAACTATATAAACAGAAAGAAAACTTTTCAAACTTTAATTTAAGTCATGCAAATCTTGAAAAAATCTATCTTGTTGAAGCTGATATGAAAAATGCTGACCTATCAAAAGCTAATTTCAAAAATACTAGTATGTATGGAATCAATCTTAGTGGCTCAAACCTTTTTAAAACTAATTTTGAAAATGCAAATTTAAATAATGCAAATCTTGAAAACTGTAATTTATTAGGTGCTAATTTATCAAACACAAAACTAAAAAACATATATTGGGGAGAAGATTACAAGCTAATTAATGAGATTTCTGCAGAAAAAGCTGACAAAGAAGGTAATCGCCAGCTTGCAAAAGAAAAGTACAAAGAAGCTGAAGATATCTACAGAACTATAAAAATCAGTATGCAATCTCAAACATTAAGTGAAGAAACTGGCAAATTTTTTATACGAGAAATGATCACAAAGAGAAAACAATTCAATAAATTCTCCTTATCTAGAATAGGATCAAAAATAATTGAGATTACAACAGGATATGGAGAAAAATTAAGCAATATTGCTTCTACAGTATTTGCAATAATAATTGTATGTATGCTACTATATGGAATAGAAGGTATAAAGTATGGTGATCCAGTTAATGGTGATAGAATTATAGGATTTTTTACAGAGGACTTAGAAAAATTTGGCATATTGAATACATTAGGTAATTTATTCTATTTTAGTGTTGTAGTCTATTCAACTGTTGGATTTGGAGAAATGCTACCTATTGGACCACTAGGAAAAAGTATCATGATATTTGAAGGAATTATTGGAGGGTTAGTCCTAGCAATTTTAATAATTGCTCTTTATAAAAAAACTATGGATAGATAAGCTATTTCCATATACTATAAAAGCCCTAGATCTTTTAAAATTATACTTACAAAAAGCCCCATCAATATAAGCATCCCAAATTGCTGAACTCTAATTAATATATTAGGCGATATTTTTTCACCTTTAATACCTTCAATTATAGCTATTAATGCATGACCTCCATCTAATCCAGGAAATGGAAGAATATTTATAACTCCTAAGCTAATACTTAAGTAAGCCATCAATGTTAATAGAGATACAAAGCCTTTACTTGCAAATTCTCCAGAAATTTTAGCAATGCCTATTGGCCCACTAACAGCTTTGCTTGATAACTGTCCAGTTATAAGTTCAAAAATACCTTTAAATGTATTTACTATATTTTCAAATAAAGTTTTTGCAGAAATAATTAAACACTCAATAAACCCAACTTTTTCTGTCATAAATGTAATACCAATCTTGCCATATTTAACTACTTCACCATACTGATTGTAACCATCAAAAACTATTGGCTCTAAATCAACAGAAATCAATTCTCCCTGCCTATTAATATCCATATAAATGGTTTTAATATTATCAGTATCTATAGATTCTTGTGAAATTAATGGAGCTATATCATTGTAATATTTAACACTTTTTTTATTTATAGAAAGAACTTCATCTCCAGGTTTTAAAACTTTGTATGAAGGACTTTCGCTATGATTAAACTCATCATGGTAAACACGCCCCAAATAAATCATTTTTTCATTTAAGGGATATCCAAATGATTTATTAATAGTATTCAACACTATTTTATTATTAATCGATTTAATGTTTATACTATTTACGCTATCTACTAAACCCTCTTCAATAGAATTAATGTAAAAAGGTAATGTAAATTCAACCTCATTAATTTTCTGACCAGTAAGATTTTGCAAATACAATCTTCCTGTATATTTATCAATAAATTTGACTCCATTGTCATCTCTAAAATCTGGAACATAATTTATTTTGGTAAAATAATTATCATCACCTCTCAAAAAAGAATCATTAACTTTTATATTTCTAATTGAGATGTTTGAAATCTTGTTGAAGATAGACTCTATTTTATTTTTAGGATATCCATTAGAAAAAAATAAAAAACAAAATATTAAAAAAGATAAAACGAAATTAAAAATAACACCAGCAGAAGTAAACCATATTTTTTGCCATGTTTTTTTTGACTGATATTCATATTCAGCTCCTGTTGATTCTGAATCTATACTTTCATCCAGTATACCTGAAACCTTAACATATCCACCCATAGGTAGTAGAGCTAAACAATATTCTGTATTACTGCCCTTCTTGTTTCTAATTGGTATAAAAACATTATATATTGGAAGCCAGTCAAGTTTTTTATTGTTTAATTTATAGAAATATATACTAAAGTCCCAGCCACCTTTAATAGATGTAAATGACAAGAACCTTGGTGGAAACCCAACTGAAAACTTCTCTACTCTCATACCTGTAGACCTAGCAGCTAAATAATGACCTAACTCATGTATAAAAACTAACACTGAAATAACAAATGCAAATGAAATTATAGTTAATAGCATTATGTAAAAAACTCCTTTTTAATATATTCTTTAGTCCAAATAGAAATATTTCTTATTTCATCTAAAGTAGGTTTTTCAATAGCTTGATGCTTATTAATACAACAATCTATTGTTTTATGAATATCCAAGAATGATATCTCACCTTTCAAGAATTCTGAAACTGCATAATCATTAGCAATATTAAGTACTACTTGATGTGACCCTCCTGAAGAAAGGGCATCTTGTGCAATTTTTATACATGGAAATTTATTCAAATCTACTTGTTCGAAAGAAAGACTATTATTTTCTGAAAAACTAAACAATTTAGATTCAGCCAAACACCTTTCAGGATACGATAAGGAGAATCGAATAGGAACTTTCATATCCGGGTTACCCATTTGTGCTTTAATTGAACCATCTGTAAATTCTACCATCGAATGAATGATTGATTCGGGATGAATAACAATATCTATCATATTTTTTTTAACACCAAACAACCAATAAGCTTCAATGAATTCAAGACCTTTATTCATCATAGTTGCAGAATCAATAGTAATTTTATTTCCCATAGACCAATTAGGATGACATAAAGCTTCATTTAAAGTAATCTTATCAAAAGTTTTAAAATCTCTAGATCTAAATGGACCTCCAGAACCTGTTAATAAAATTCTTTTTATATTTGAATTTCTTTCCCCTAGTAAACATTGAAATATAGCACTATGTTCACTATCAACAGGAATTAATGTACTATTCTTTTTTTTCTGAATATCTCTAATAATCCAACCTGCTATTACAACACTTTCTTTATTAGCAAGAGCTAACGGAATATCATTATCTAAAGCTATAATTGATGACTCCATCCCATCTGCTCCAATAATCGAGTTGAGCATTAAATCTACACTTTCTTTTGATATCTCATACAAACCTTCATATCCAGATAGAACTTCAATACCTTCAGGATTAAGCTCTTTCTTAACAAACTTTTCTAAATCAGAATCAATTATACAAACTTTTTTAGGTCTAAACTCCTTAGCTTGTTTAATAATTTCATTATAATTACTAAAACAAGATAAATACTGTACTCTATAATTAAAAAAATTTCTAATAACCTCTAACGCTTGAGTACCGATAGATCCAGTAGAACCTAATATTCCAATTTTTTTCATATATTAAAACTTATTTTAAAAAAGGGATTTATATATTTATTATACGAACTTACATCTTTACTAAACCCGAAATACAAGAAAATACTTTCAAAAATATTAGGCATATATATAAAATTAACCCTTAAGTGATTCCAGTCAGTATCATATACTCTATCTAACACAAATTGCATATCGTAAAACTTTCTTTTAATTACGTATGTTATAGCGTTCTGATACCAAGTAGAGTTACCATAATTAGTATGTCTTAATTTATTAATATAAGATGAAACAACAATATATTGTTTTTTTTGCGCCTTATCTAAAGTGAAATTAAACCCAATACTATTGTAGGATTTTATATCCTCTGTAAAACTGCCATCGGATAAAGAAGTGCTCCAATTAATCAATAAATTATGAGATGCTAACCAATGTAAATCAATAAACGATTTATTATGTGACAGATTTCTGTTTGAATAATAATTTAACCCTAAATCAAAACATATATTTGAACAAATAGGAATAACTACATATGAATAATTTTCATATATTAATTCTTGTAACGTTAAATTTGGTTGACTTGATAAACTGATACTTAAAAGCGATATCATCAAAATTGTAGAACAAATTAATTTTCTAAACAATTCCTCTATCACTTTTTTTTATAAAATTTAGGATTATATTTATCTCATTATTTGTTAAATCAAATTTTCTTTCAACTTGATCGATAGCTTGAGATAAATTATACTTTGATTGATAAATTAAACTGTATACTCTCTTAATTTTCTTTATAGTATCAGCACTAAAATGCTTTCTTTTTAAACCTACTGTATTAACGCCTGCATATCTAATAGGTTCTCCAGTAGCTAAAATGTAGGGGGGGACATCTTTTAACACAACCCTTCCACCACCTATAAAAGCATACTTTCCTATCTTGCAAAATTGATGAACAGGTGTACAGCCCCCTATTGTAGCAAAATCATCAATTTCTACATGACCTGCAATGTTAACTGATATTGATACAATAACATTATCACCTACAATGACATCATGAGCAATATGTACGTAAGACATAAGCAAACAATTTGAACCCACTTTAGTAAAACCTCTATCTTTTGTACCCCTATGTAAAGTACAAAATTCTCTAATTGTAGTATTATTTCCAACTATCATCTTTGATTTTTCACCTTCAAATTTCAAATCCATAGGTAACTCACCTATCACAGCTCCATTAAATATATTACAATTACTACCTATATCTGAAAAATCTTTAATTAAAACATTCGATCCGATTTTTGTATTATCTCCAATTTTCACCCTTCCTTGAATTATTGAAAATGGCCCCACATATACATTTTTACCTATTTTAGCTTTCTTATCTACAATTGCTGTTTCATGAATAGACATTTTAAAAATCCTTATCTTGTATTGTAGCCATGAATTCTGATTCTGAGACAACTTCACCATCAACAATTGCCTGACCTTTTAATTTACATGTACCCATTTTATACGATAATAGTTCTATACAAAAAGTCACTTGATCTCCTGGATAAACCATTTTTTTAAATTTAGCAAAATTAATTCTTGAAAAAACTACCAATTTCTTTTTAGGATCATCAACCATATGCAATAACAAAAAACCTCCCGATTGAGCCATTGCCTCCATTATTAAAACACCTGGCATAATTGGCTTACCAGGAAAATGGCCTTCAAAATAAGGCTCATTGTATGTAACATTTTTAATAGCAGTTACAGACTTATGAGGAATTAGTTCAGTAATTTCATCAATTAATAAAAAAGGGTACCGATGATGTAAGATTTCAAGTATTTGATTAATATCATATTTATATTTTTTATTACTATGATTCAATTTAAACTCCTTTGCTACTTTATTCACGAACTCAACATTAGCCGAATGACCACTTTTATGAGCAATAATATGACCTTTTATAGGTCTTTCCAATAAATATAAATCACCAAGCAAATCTAAAACTTTATGTCTTACGGCTTCATTCTTAAACCTTAAATTTGTATTAGAAATAATACTTTTTTTATCTAAATCTTTTGAATCTAAATTATAAAATTTAGCTATTTTTTCTATCTCAAAATCTTGCAATACCTTATCAACAAATGCTACCCCATTATTCAAATCAACTCCTTTAGCAACTTTAGAATCAATTAAATGTAATAGCTCGGAACTCAAGCAAAAAGTGCGCGCAGGTGCTATCTGTTTATAAAAAACATCTTTATAATTATGACCAGATAAATCAATTGAGTATATTTCATTGGGGATTCCTTGACAACCAGGATAATCAATTATATAAGTTATTTTAAAGCCATTAAATGGCAACCCTATTATGTATATGTCTTTAGATGGATAATTATACTCAATTTTTCTGTTAATTATAATAGGATTGATAGTATAAATTTGTTCTCTAATTCCAACCTCATTAATAAGATCAATATAGCCTTCAGAGCTACCATCAAGAATTGGAGGCTCGCAAGAATCCATTTTAACAATAATATTCGTTATACCTGTAGCATATAGTGAAGCCATTAAGTGCTCAATAGTATGGACTTTAATACTAGCATTACCTATACTTGTTCTTCTATTAGTGGACAATATATTAAAATGATTAGCTCTAATTTTATTATTATTTACATCAAAGATAATCCCTGTATTAATGTTTGAGGGGACTAACTCTAAAGTAACTTTTTCTCCAGAATGTATTCCTTTACCATGAATAAAAACATTATCCTTAATAGTAGACTGTATCACTTAATGCTTTTTCTTAATAAATCAGGAAGCTTACGCAAGGCTATTTCTTCTTTAACACGCTGTTTGTGTATTTTAGCAGGGTTTCCAGAAACAAAAAGACCTTTAGAAAATGATTTTGTTACTAGAGACTTAGCTCCTATTAAACAATTATCACCAATATTTAAATGACCAATTATACCGACTTGTCCACCTATAGATACAAAGTCACCAATAATCGTTGTTCCTGCTATTGCAGTACCTGCAGCAATTAAACAAGATTTTCCAATTCTTACGTTATGAGCTATTTGGACAAGATTATCTATTTTTGTATTATCTCCAATATAAGTATCACCTATAGAGCCTCTATCGATAGAAGTATTACTTCCAATCCAAACATCTCTTCCTATAATCGCCTTACCAATATGAGGAAAATTTAAATTGGTTTTATTATCTTTAACCGTACCAAAACCATTGCTACCTATTACTGCCCCTGATTCAATGATTGAATCCTGACCTATAATAGAATTTGCTTCTAGTACCACATTATTAAATATTTTTACATTATCTCCAATAAACACATCATTGGATATACTACAATTAGAGCCTATACTTACATTTTTTCCAATTTGACAGTTATTAGATATTGACGAAAAATGACCAATAGAAAAACAATCGCCAATAGAACTTTCATTCGATACATTAGCTGAATCGGAAACACCAAATGAACTATCTTTTTTATTAGGAAAAAGATGGTTAATGATTTTTAATAATCCAAGCCTAGGGCTAGAAACTTTTATCAATGATAAATCATCTCTACTAAAATTATTAAATCTCTCACTTACAATTAATGCTGAACACTTTGTAGTATTATAATCTTTCAAATAGCTTTGATTATCTATAAATGAAAGTAATCCTTTAGAGCCTTTATTAATTTGAGAAATTCCCTTAATAAAAACATCTTTACCAATCATTTCTCCTTCAATTATTTCTGCTATTTTTGATAAATAAAGCAATATTACTTATTTAATCCTCAACACTCTCTTTCCTCAACTCCTCTAAAACAAACTCATCCAGTTTATGTGAATCAAGAGCATGAACTATCCCTCCTCTACTAGAATCCAATATATAATCATAACCTTTTTCATTACCAACTTTTTCAATCGCATTTAAAATTCTTTTTTCTATAGGACTTACTAATTGGGCATAATATGTATACAATTCTCCTTCCGGACCCATTTTTTGCATTTGAAACATTTGTATCTGCTCTTGATATTGCATAAGCTCTCTTTCTTTTTCTTTTCTTCTTTCTTCACTCATCAATATACTTTTCTGCTCAAAATCTTTATACAAGCTATCAGCTCTAGCAACCATATCTAAGTATTCAGATTCAAGGCTTCTTTGTTTTTTTTCTAATTCAACTTGAGCTTGCCTTGCATCTTCTAACTGATTAAATATATATTGTGAATCTACCCAACCAATCATAGTATCACACATTGAAAAAGAAACAAGTAACATTAATATTATTATTTTCATTTTATTCTCCATTAATTTATTGGCATTCCAAATACAAAATGATGCTCCCAGCCATGGGCTTCCCCATTATCTATTATAGTTTCATCAAAACCATAACCTACATCATATCCTAAAATTCCAAGCATTGGCATGTGAACTCTAACACCAACACCCAATGATTTTTTTAAATCTGTTGTTTTTAATATATCATAATCTGACCATACATTACCCATATCAGCAAATAAAAAACCATATACAGTAGGATCAGCAGAAAACAATAGTCTAATTTCTAATGAATACTTCATCATTAAGTTCCCACCTCTAGGTCTATAATCATATGGTCCAATTGAATTTTGCTGATAACCTCTAAGCATTTCTCCATAAGACATCCCAGAGCCTCCCATAAAATATCTAGCTGATATAGGTACTATAGACCTCTGGTTTGAAGGCATATCTATAGGCTCTAATGAGCCTGCCTTAAAAACTTGACTCAATACAAGATTTTTATCTGAAAGTGGCCTATAAAATTCCATCTCAAATGTATTTTTAATATAATCATGATCTCCACCTAAAAGTGAACCCGATAGCGTAGAATTCAATTTTATCCGTGATCCTTTTGTAGGGAACTCACTACGATCTCTACTATCTCTACTTATGTTCTGACTTATTGAAACGCCCGATGTTTTAAAAACATATTCATTGTTCGAAAAATCTACATAAGGTTCAATAGATTGCCCCCAGTAACTTGTAATATCTTGCAATGTACTAGAAAAAGACCTATCTCTTGAATAAGAATACGACCATGTTATTTTAAAATATCTATCAGGCCATTTTAATTTTCGACGACCAAACCTCAAAGATAAACGTGAGTTATCTGTATCAAAAGGCCAATAGCTATTTTCATTCTGACCTCTCTCCGAATGAGATATAGACACACCAACAATATTAGGAGTATCAAATAAGGATGGCTCAAAAAAACTAACTGAAAAAGACTCATATTTATTAACATTATTTGAAGAATATGAATTTAGAACACTCTGAGAATTAGAATAATTATTGCCCGATAATCCTCTTTGGTAAGTTAAAGAGACTGTCTGCCCTCTGCCTCTAAAATTAGGAAATTCAAAACCACCGCCTCCTTGAAAACCATATATCTGATTGTAACCCATTGAAAAATTAGCAGTTCCAACGCTCTTTTCAGATACTTCTATCTCTAAATCAATTTTATTATCAGAAATGGGTATTACTCTTGGCTCAACAGTATTAAAAAAGTTAAGTCTCCACAAATCTCCAACACTTTGATACAACTTATTTCTGTCAAATATATCTCCAGGAAAAACATCAAGCTCTCTTCTTATAACATTTTCATAAGTGTTTTTATTGCCTGATATTAAAATCTTATTAATAGTGAAAATCTGGTTCTCATTTAATATGAATTCTATATCTAAAAAACTTTTACCATCGTTAATGATGGGCCTAATAATCGGCTCCAGACTAAAATTTAAAAATCCTTCATTCATATATAGAGATCTAATTGACTCTAATGCATATTGATTAAAAAAACTTTTATCAAACAAATCTCCTTTTTTGATTCCCATAACAGAATATAATGTAGAATCACTTTTGGTTTGATTTCCTTCAAATGATACATTTCTTATATAATACTTATTTCCTTCCTCAATATTTAAATATATATCTATTGATTCATCTGACATTGATACAGAATCACCATTTATCTGAAAATCTTTATAACCTTGATTGTAATAAAATTCTGCTAAAATTAATTTATCTAATTCATAATTGCTTCTACTAAACTTTCCTCTAAACGGCCAATACCATTTCCAAAGCTTCGTATTTTGAAATTGTTTCAAAATTATATTTTTTGAAAAATCTTGATTACCACTAATAGTAATTTTTTTTATTTTTATTTTTTTACCTTCATAAATTTCAAAAACCAACACTTTGGAGTTCGGATCAGAGTCACTATCAACAATTCTATAGCCAACATTCACATTATGATAATTCTTGCTTTTATAATGATCTCTAATAAGGTTTGAACTCTCATAAATATCATTAAAATTAATTATATTTCCTTTTTCAATATCGATTTTCTTTAATAAAGTTTTATCAGAGAAACCTTGATTATTCTCAAAAACTATTTCATTAATAAAATTTGCCTCTTCAACATAAATAGTTAACTTATTACCCATATATTTTTTTTCAATATCAATCTTAACATCTATATATCTTTTTGTATCCCAAAGCTGATTAATTGAATTTTGAATATTAAAATTATTAATATACATACCTTTTTCTAAGCCTGAAATAAACTTAATATTTTCATCGGTAAGGAGGCTATTACCTAAAACTTCTATCTCATCAATCAAAATCATGTCATTCTGAGTAAATGAAACTGTAGCTAACATTATCATTATTAAAAAAATCATTTAATTATTTGTTCGCTAGTTTTACCATAGCGCCTTTCTCTATTACTGTAATCTGATATAGCATTTAAAAAATCTAAATCTGTAAAATCTGGCCAATATTTATCACTAAAATATATTTCAGAATATGCAATCTGCCATAACAAAAAATCGCTCAACCTAGATTCTCCACCCGTTCTGATCAACAGATCCGGGTCTCCAAGCTCAAAATGTTCTAATCTTTTGGAAATTAAATGTTCATCAATATCAGAAATCTGAATTTTATTACTAACAACATCTTGCGATATTTTTTTTAAAGCATTAGTTATCTCATGTCTACTACTATAGCCTAAAGCAATATTTAAATTAAGACTTTTATTATTTTTAGTCTCCTCAATAGTACTATTTATCAATAATTGAATTTCATCAGAAAATTTTGAAATATCACCAGTAAAAAAAACCCTGATATCATTTTCATGAAAATTTCTTAGTTCCTTTTTCAAAGTAATATAAAATAGTTTCATTAGTCCTTGAACTTCTATTTTGGGTCGTTTCCAATTATCTTTAGAGAAAGTAAACAACGTTAAGGTTGTGATATCAATATCCTTAGTTTTTCTTATAATACTCCTAACTGTTTTTACACCCTTTTTATGCCCTTCAAGTCTCGTTTTATTGTTTGTTTTTGCCCAACGACCATTGCCATCCATAATAATTGCGATATGTTTAGGATTATTATTCATGTAAACCCAACCTTTCAATTAAAGTGCTACTAATTTTCGATATTTGCTTACTTGCAATACTATCAGCTGAAGGAGTTAACATAAAAGGATGGCCAGAATCAGTAGAAGCGGCCAAAATCGGCTCTATTGGAATTTCTCCCAAAAGAGGCAACCCCAATCTTCTACTCTCAGATATCCCCCCAGGACCATCAAATATTTTGAAATTAACTTTAAAACTTCCATCTCTATCAATGAATACTGGTTTTTTTAGACCTTTAATATCTAACAGACTATTTTTAAAAATTGAGTTTTGATCTTTGTTCGTTATTTTACCACAAAATGATATATATGACATATTTTCAATTATTCCCAATATAGGCATATTTACTTTTTTGAACATATCAGACCCTTTCCTTACATCTTCTAATGCTATTTTTTGAGGCGTAGTTATTATTATAACTCCATCAAGATCTATTTTCTGAGATAAAGTAAGTTGTATATCTCCAGTCCCTGGTGGAAGATCTATTATCAATAAATCTAGTTCACCCCAATTCACATTATCAAAAAATTGATTCGTTAGCTTAGCTACCATAGGCCCTCTCCATATTGCAGGAGCATTATCTTGATTTAAAAAACCAAAAGACATTAATTTTAGACCATATTTATCTATTGGAATTAATTTATCTCTAATAATTTCTGGAGTCTGGTTATTTGAAACCATTAAAGGTAAGCTAGGACCATATATGTCCAAATCTAAAAATCCAACTTTATTTTTTTTACCCAATTCTACAGCAAGATTCATTGCCAAAGTAGACTTACCAACTCCACCTTTTGCACTGCCAATGGCAATTATTTTCTTAATTCCGTTTACCCTGGTGGGCTTAAAATCTGAATCTGTTCGGCCTAAACTAATTTTAATTTTAACTTTTTCAATATCTAATTTACTTAAAAGTAAAGATTTCTTAATATCTTCGTCTAGTCTACTTATAATTTTTTTATCATTTGATTTGATAGACAGAACCAATGAAATTAATTGCTCATTAACTCTAATTTCTTTAATAACTCCAAATGAAACTATATCTCTAGAGAACCCAGGATATTTAACAGTCTTCAAAATATCTATTATTGCTTGTTTTTTTATCATAAAATAAAACCTCTTAGAATTGGAGGGATAAAAATTTACTTCAAATACAACTTTATCTTGTAATTTAAGTACTAAAATAATAATAGAACAAAATATTATTATTTTTAATAATGCTCTTTTTTGTTTAATTTGAAGTATGGTTTAATTTAAGAAAGTTTGAGATTTATTTTTTTGGCTTTTATATTTATATTTTTGATACGATTTTTTTTGATACAATTTTATTTTATTATTCTTATAAACTCTTTCCTTATTTAAATCATACTGAAATAGCTACAAATAAAATTTGGAGAAATAATGTCTTCTAACAAAGAGATATTTATAAATTCTTCAGTTGGTGGTAATAGAATAGCAATACTTGAAGACCGTGAACTGGTTGAGTTATTCATAGATACTGCTGACCATAGAAGAATGGTAGGAAACATCTATAAAGGACGCATTCAAAACGTAATCCCAGGAATGCAAGCTGCTTTTATTGATATTGGGTATGAGATAAATGCATTTCTTCCTTTTTCAGAGATTGGAAATTCTGATAATATGAAGAACTTATCATTTGATGATAATGATAAAAAACAAACAAAATCTAGCCGCAAGCAAATTGAAAAAACATTAAAAATTAATGAAGACATACTTGTACAAGTCATAAAAGAACCATTTAGTGGCAAAGGCCCCAGAGTAACAACAGACATATCTATTCCTGGAAGCTTAATGGTTTTAGTACCAAATGAAAATTATATCGGAATATCAAGAAAAATAGCTGATAAATATGAGAAAAGACGTCTTAGGAAAATAGCTGATAACTTCAGGCCTGATAATTTTGGATTAATCATAAGAACAATAGCAGAAGGTATGGATGAAAAAGACATCGAGTCAGACTTTAATCAATTATGGGAAACATGGAAATCCTTAGAATCAAAAATCAACACAAAGAAATCACCTTATGTTGTATATAAAGATTTTGACACATCTGAGCAAGTCGTAAGGGATTTATTTAAACCTGATATATCCAAACTTTACATCGATAATAAAACAATCTATAAAAAAATAAAAAAATATCTTAAAAAAATAAACCACAAAAACATAGATAATGTAAATTTAATTCCTCCTAATAAATATATTTTTGATACCAATAACATCGAACAACAAATAAACAAGTGTTTTAAGAGAAAAGTGTGGATGAAGAGTGGTGCACACCTTTATATAGAACATACTGAAGCAATGTTAGTAATAGATGTAAATAGTGGCAGATATATTGGAAAAAAAGACCACGAAACTAATTCTTTGCAAATAAATCTAGAAGCAAGTAAAGAGGTTGCGAGACAGCTAAGATTAAGAGATATAGGAGGTTTAATAGTAATTGATTTTATTGATCTTCAAGATCAGAAAAACAGAAAAAAAGTTATCTTAGAATTAAAAAAACATTTAAAAAAAGATAGAGCTAAGGTATCTCTAACTGAATTTTCAAATTTTGGTTTACTTGAAATGACTCGGCAAAGAATTCGATTAGATTTAGTGCATACATATAAAGAAGAATGCACTACTTGTAATGGGTCTGGATTAATTTTATCAAAAGAGTCTATGCTTATTAAAATTGAAACCTGGATTAAAAAATTCAAGGTTAAGTTCAGAGACAAAAGATTAATTATATATATGCATCCAAGTGAAGCTAATTATATACTAAAAGAAAAGAAAAGTTTTACAAGGAACTTGATGTTTAAAAATTGGATACTTATTAAAATAAAATCTAACCCTGAATTATCATTAAATAACTTTATTGTATACTCAAAAAAACAAAGAAAAGAAGTAACTAGCGATGTTTAGCTTGCTAAATAACAAATTTTATTTATAAATTCACGGTCTCATTATGAATGTATTAGTTAATATATTAGGCAAACAATATAAGGTATCTAAAGGTGATAAGATTAGAGTTCCCTACATAAACAAAAAAGTAGGAGAAAAAATAATCTTTGATAAAATCTTATTAGTAGACGATGGTAAAAATGTTAAAGTTGGAAACCCTCATCTTGAAAGCTTGAAATTAGAAGCTACTCTAGTAGAACAAAAAAAAGATGACAAGATTTTAGTTTTCAAGTTTAAGCGCCGAAAAGGATATCAGAAGAAAAATGGACACAAACAAAGATTTAGTGTTATTGAAATTTCTAAATTACCTAAAGCCGCCGCTAAAAAAACAACAACTAAAACTACTGCTAAAAAAATAACAACTAAAACTACTGCTAAAAAAATAACAACTAAAACTACTGCTAAAAAAACAACTAAAAAGGGGACTAATTAATGGCTCATAAGAAAGGAATGGGAAGCTCTAAAAATGGTCGTGATAGCAACCCCAACTATTTAGGTGTGAAAAGATCAGATGGCCAAAAAATATTAGCTGGATCTATAATAGTAAGACAACGAGGAACAAAAATCCATCCTGGCAAAAATGTCTCTAAAGGCAAAGATGATACACTTTTTTCTCTAATTGATGGAATTGTTAAATTTGAGAGAAAAGGAAAGCTTAGAAAAAAAGTAAGCGTTTATTCTGCATAAATATTTTCAAAGAATCACTTATAACCATTTATATTTTCATACAATGAAACTGTTTTTTTTTATTTTATTTACTTTCTGTATTGCAATAAGTCAAACAACCAATTTAAGTTCTAATACATCTGAAAAATTTAATATATCTGGTTTCGTTATAAGTGCTAAGACTGGAGAGTCAATTGTAGGAGCAAATGTATTCTTAGATAGCTCTGATTATGGAACTACAACAGATTTAGATGGCTACTTTATATTATTTAATATCCCAAAAGATAATTATAATTTGATAATCAGTTATTTAGGCTATAAGGAAATAAAAAGACCTATATACATAAATGATAATGTAGATTTAAAAATAGAACTTTATCTAAAACCATTATCAATAGATGAAATAAAAGTACTTGGAGACGAAATTGATAGGAAAAAAAACTTTCAAATTAGCAGAGTTAAATTAAACACCTTACAATTACGAAATATCCCACAAATTGCTGAAGCAGATTTATTTAGATCTCTTCAAAGTCTACCTGGTGTTTTAACTCAAAATGATTTCAGTACTGGCCTAGTTATAAGAGGAGGAAATACTGACCAAAACTTGATTCTTCTTGATGGAATAACTGTATATAACCCATCACATGTTGGAGGTGTTTTTTCTAATTTTATACTCGATGCAATTAAAGAAGTAGATTTACAAAAAGGAGGCTATAATGCTGAATATGGAGGTAGACTTTCCTCTGTTTTGAAAGTGACAAGCAGAGAGGGAAATAGTAAAGAGCTATCTGGTTCAACATCAATATCTGCTCTATCTGCACAATTTCTAGCAGAAGCTCCTATTAAAAATGGCGCCTGGATTTTAGCTGGAAGAAGAACATATTTTGACCAATTATTTAAAGGTACTGACTTTTTTTTTCCATATTATTTCTATGATTTACAGGGCCACATATACCAAGATATAAGCAGCAAAAAACGTATATCAGTAAGCTTTTATAAAGGAGAAGACAACCTGAAATGGGATGATGAATTTGGGATAGAAGCAATCTGGGCAAACAATACAGTAAGCATTAATTATAGAGTTTTTCACTCACAACAACTACTAAGTAACTGGATGATTGCAAAAAGCAAATTTAATATTTTTACAGGCTTAGGAAGAAACTCTAGTGAAGGTATTGTTGAAAAAGATTATATTGACGATTTTACATTCAGGAACGATTGGACTCTTTATCTTTCAAATGACAAACACTTTAATTTTGGTATAGAAACTAAAAATCTAAATTTTAATTATGATTCCAGTGATAACGGGGAACAAGTCTTTTACTTAGAACAATCACCTATAGAATCTGCATTATACTCGAAATACAAAATATCAACTCCTAATTTTTTATTACAGCCTGGAATAAGAATTAACCACTTCAGCAACTTAACTAAAAAATGGTATGTAGATCCACGTCTTCAAATTAAATATTTCATTAATGACAGTAGATATTTAAACTTTTCTATTGGTCAATATCATCAATTTATGTCTACTCTACAAGATGACTTTAATCCTTCTGTTATTGATGCTTGGTTTGCTACAGATAATTCCGTAAAACCAGGTTCATCTCAACAAATTACGTTTGGAATAGAAGATTACAGAAAAAATGATATCTATATTCAATGTGAAGTTTATTATAAGAAATTGAACAATATGCTCACATTTGTTAACAAGGCAGCAACTGTAAATCCAGGCACACAATTTCAAAGCTATAACGTACTTGATAGTTTAGTTGATATGTCAAATGGATATTCTTATGGACTTGAAATATTTGCTCAAAAAAAAACAGGTAGATTAAATGGCTGGATAAACTACACCTATTCTATTGCACGTAAAATATTTAATCAGAAAGAATATTATACAAACTGGGACAGATCTCATGTATTTAATTTTTTAGGTAACTATAGATTATCTAAAAAATGGGACTTCAACATAAAGTTTACATACCAAAAAGGGCAACCATATACTCCAATCCTAGGATACTATATTGAAAACTTTCCTCCATCAGAACAAACACAAGAAGTAATACCTGGAGGTAGAAACTCAGTACGGTTTCCTGATTATCACAGATTAGATTTTGGAGCTATAAGACATTATAATTACAGAGGCTATAAAATTGACCTATTTGTACAAGTAATCAACTTATACAATAGAAAAAATCCATTCACTCATGACTATATATTCGGAGACTCTGAAAATGGCGTAGATGATGATGGTGATGGTATAATTGATGAGGATGATGAAGATATTCCTATAAAAAATGAAATTAATGGCTTCCCTTTACTCCCAACAATAGGAGTTAAAATTGATTTTTAAAATTATTAATCTATTATTTTTGCTTTTTATAACTTGTGAAGATTTACCTACCGAAAACATCTCATACAAAAGAAATCCGGTTGTTTTTGGATATATTGATGCTGGTTTCAAAAGAATTGACCCAATATATTTATCATGGTCAAACCCATTTTCAAGTTCTCATATTAATTCTATAGAATATATAGAAAATGCTACTATATCATTATCAACAATTAATAACAATCCAGAATATTCGGGCTCAGATATTACGTTTAATTACATTGGGAATGGTCAATACAATCCTTTGATTCCTGATAATTTACAAATCACTTCTGGAGCTAAGTGGAACCTAGAAATTGTTTTTATCGATATTATATCTGGTGAAGAATATATCCTTAATTCTTCTACAGAAATTCCAGAAGCAATCAATTTAACTTCAACATCATCTAATATAGCATGGAATTGTAATGGACTTCCAATCGATATAAATGAAAATTTTAATCTCTATCAAGAACAAAATACAGTAGAATTAATTCAAGACTGGTTAAACTCTGAAGATTTATCATTTTTAAATGATATTGAGGTTGATGAAATTGTATATAACACAGATGAATGCTATACATCTTCTTTTGCATCAGTTCCGTTTTTTACAATTGATTTAGGAGTAGCTAATGAAAATATCGTAGCTAGATATACTACAATTGCCTTAGAGCCAGACAAGGATATGAACTTAGATGGTATAAACTTACCTTTTGAGGCAGCTATATTTGATACAACTTTATCTGCAAATGCATTTAAAGGACCAATGAATTATTACAATATAGATTATTCTAATTTTCCTGAATTTGACAATATCCCTTATGAGTGGGGATGGTACAGAGAGCCTGTAGACAGAATCAACTTAATTGGAAATGTAATACCTATAATGTGGTTGTTCTTTGATTATTATGGAATTAATATGATGATAGTTCAGCCTGTAGGAGCGGAATATGAACAATATTTTGAAAGTGACCCAGATGAATTTAATTTTCCATATATTCTAAGAAAAACTAATATTCAAAGCAATAAAGGTGAAGCATACGGACTATTTTATTCTACATACTCTGACTTTTTCTTTTTCAATGTATTACCGCCTAGCATCAATCAAGATTAATTCTTCCTAAAATCAAATTAACCATAAGCACAACATCTGAAACATTTAAAGTGTTATCTTGATTTAAATCTCCTGAATTAGAATACTGGTCAGATAAAATTAAATTAACTAGAACAACTATATCTCCTACATTAATATCATTATCATTATTTAAATCTCCAAAAGTATATGACACTTGGCCTAAATATATATTCTCATCTCCTTGTCGATAATCTAAATAATCAAAAGGTATATAAAACATCTCATCATTCGTACCAAGCCCTGGATAAACAGTTACAGGTGGATTATTGGGGTTATCAGGGTTACTAGATTTATTATTATAAGTACATTTTGCATATAAGGTTGAGCCTCCAGGAATTACTAACATATATTCAGGATAATAAAAACTCTGCCAATCAAAATCCCAGTCATCAATTTTTATAATTGGTATATTTTGACCTAAACTAGTTATAGCATAAATTTCCCATGACTCTCCTAATAAATGACAATGAGGGAAAAAACTCGTTAAACTTATATCATTTGGAATAACCAATGTATTTGTAATCGTAGTCTCTATATTTGGAGGCAAAACAAAATCCCAGTCATCAAAAATAAACTGTTTTAATTCTCTATCAACAATCTCATCATTGAAGAAAATATTAACAGATGAACGGTCTATTTGAGGAACTAATGAAGGGGCATAATGAATCTGTACAATTAAATCTGAATTTGCTGGAATTGTCCTACCTATTCCAATTGGATATTTAGCAGTAAAACTTCCTGGAGTATAACCTCCTACAATATCAGTTGATGTATTAAGCCCAAAACCACCATAACATTCATAACCATATTCATCATCTTGTTCATCTAAATAGTCAGCTGAACCACTTTCAACATATGTGACAAGTGCATGATGAACAGCTTCTTTATTTCCAGGCCTAAATTCAATTGCAGAAATTGCTTTATCATTATTAAAATCTAAATCTATAATAAAACATCTATAATCATCTTCAAAATTTCCATCTATAGTATACGATTCCTGCATTATATAATTTGCATCAGGCTCTCCAATCATAGAGTCCTCTGAAAAAATAGGCATAGGAGATTCTAATATAGGATCTCCCTGATAAGCACCAGTATCTATCCAGTCAAGAACTAAATGAACTTCATCTTCTTCCAAATATCTTTCATATAATAACGTACTATAATTACGATTAGGAGGCCATGGAGGCATTGAAGGCTTTCCATGACGAGAGAGATTGCTTGAATTTCCTGATATAGCATATGCAATCGCTTCTTTTTGATTATAAACTTCCGAATAATTTGTCAGTGGTAAATAACCTGCTATTTGATTTGGACGATGGCATGAAGTGCATTTATTATATATTATAGATGATATATGCTCACTATAATTAATAGCAAGAGATATATTTAAAAAATGTATAAATACTAAAAAAAACTTCATTTTAAAATTTAATCAAAAATTAGAAATCATAAAATCTATTCTTTCAAAAGAGAAATATTCCTTTTAAGACCTTCATATTTTGTTCTTTTAACAGCACTTTTTTTAAAAATTCTTTTAAAGTCATTCCTATCTATATCCCAATCTTCAATTTTATTTTTTCCCTTGATTTCATCTCGAGCAAAAAACTTAATATCTTGCGTTTCTTCCTCAAACCTAATATTCCAAGGACACACTTCTTGACATATATCGCAACCATAAATCCAATTATCTAACTTTTTTTGATAATCATCAGGAATTTCACCCCTATGTTCAATTGTTAAATATGAAATACATTTTTTTGAATCTAACACATATGGTTCAACGAGTGCATTTGTAGGACAATTATCTAGGCAAGCTGTACACGAGCCACACAAATCTTTTAAAAATGGCTCGCTTGATTCTACTTTTTTATCAATGATTATCTCTGATAAAAAAAGCCATGAACCATAATCTTTTGTTATCAAGCTTGTGTTTTTTCCAATCCAACCTAGACCTGATCTAACAGCCCATTTTTTCTCCATTAATGGAGAGGTATCAACACATACTCTGTAATTAAATTCACCTAAAATCTCTTTCATATATGAAACTATTTCATACAAATATTTCTTAATAACAATATGATAATCATCACCCCAAGCATAGTTAGAAAACTTATACTCATCAGATAAACTTTTTGAACCTCTACCTGTAAAATAATTATATCCAAAAGAAATAATTGTTTTCGCTTCAGGAAAATATTCTAAAACATTTGCTCTTTCCTCTTTTCTTTTTTCAATCCATTTCATTTGACCATGATAATTCTTATCTAGCCAAGAATATAATGAATCTTTATCTTCATCATAAAAAAGTGCTTCGGCAAAACCAACTTTTTGAAATCCTAGAGAGTTTGCTTTATCTATTATTTTTTGATTATATGATACTTTATTCATTTAATTACATTTTTTTAAAAATACCTTTTTGAATCTTCCTGTAAAATTTTATCATTATTATCTAGAGCATCAAGAGAAAGTACAATTTTAAACTCATCTTCAGCTAATTTATAATTTCCCATTGCATAATACGTTCGAGCTAACCAATAATGATGCCTAATTTGATTTGAATCAATCCTAATTGCTTCTTTAAAAAATAAAATAGCACTATCTAGAGATCCTTGCGGAGGAACACCATAAATAATACGAGCCATACTTCTTTCAACCCAAGAAAGATTTGCTAATTCAAAATGCCATCTTCCCATTAAATGATGACACCCATCAAAAGCAGGCTCTAATTCCACAGCTTTCATTCCATACTTCTTAACTTCATAAGAATTAACTATCCTTTGTTGTCCACCTTCTAATTCTCCAATCTTTCCAATAAGTGCAGCATACCAAAAATTAGCATAACCACTCTGAGGATCAACACTAATTGCTTTTTTAGCATATTCAAAACCTTTATAGTAATATGATTTCTGTATTTCTAAATCTAATTCTTGCTCAGCTTTATCTAAATGTGAACGAGCCAATCTAAAGAGAACATCAATATCATTCGGATATTTCTTATATAAACTATTAATTTGAAGGAAGGCTTCATGAGTCAACCTATTGTCATACAGACTATCTACTAAAGAAAAATTATTATTAAAAGAAAAAACTATGCTAATAGAAAGTATCTTTAATAAAAATATATTAATCAAAATATTTCAGAATACATTATTTTAATCTCACGATTCACAAAATCATCATTATCTAAATTGATATCTTTAAAGTTTATCTCGATCAATAAATTCTGTGCAACATTCCAGCGTAATCCAGCATTTAGGAATCCTTTTCCTTTACCTACAACAATGTCATTAATACCCATATCCTGATCAATACTTGTATATTCTTTACCATCGTTTAAAGCTGCATTATATTCTGCCAAGAAAGAAAAACTTCTATTTATTTCTTTATCTAAACCAAAAAATAAATTCCAATCCTCATCATTATCTTTAGTTTCAAATGTATTTCTATTAATTCCTAAATGAAACCCTAAATTACCAAATAAATCCCAATTTTTGCTTAATACTGCATAAACGCCCCATGCCTTTTGTTCGTATCTACTTATTTCTTTATCCTCTTTAATAGCCTCAAAAAGAGGACTTCCACTTTCATCTAGAACTAAGTTGTTACTTTCATCATAAATATAATCGTAGCGTATAATTTTTTCTGCTCTTTGTATAAATGGACCAAAGCCTTGAGTATCCAAACCAATCAAAAATGCAGGTTGTGATTCACTTTCCTCAAATAACCTATATTTTATCTGTACTTCTGGAGTTTCTTTATTTACAATGGGCTTACTTTCACCAATAAAATTTTGTACACCAAAAGACATGCCAATACTAAAATTATCAGTTAGGCCAACTAACAATTTAGGAACCATTCCACCATTTTTCATGAGTAATGTCTCAATTGTAAAAGATCCCCTAGGCAAAGTTCCTGCAGTTGGAATACTAACAAGATCAAGAGGAGGATATGGATGATTTATTTGGGAAATCAAGGAATTCAAAAATAAAGAAAACATAATAATACTTTTATAAAAATTTTTCATTTTAAGCTCCTCTAATTCCAATATTTACTTTCAAGCCAAATATATTTTTGTGTTTTGGGGTCATATTTATTTTTAAACTCTCTGATTTTATTCTGACAATCATCAATATACCAATTTTCACCCACTAATTTTAACTCTTCTTCAAAAAAATTCAAAATACATCCTATTATATTACCATTAGCTTGATAGTAAACTGTTTTAAATAATTGATTAAATTTATTGTAATATTTATTATAAAAAATTCCATTTGAATCAAAATTAACATCATTTTTTTCATTCATTAAAAAACTGAGGAATCTATCATCAGAAATATCAAAAATATAAACTGTTTCTAATACAATACTGTTATCCTTATAATCAACTGTCATTTTAATATTATTATTAACTTTTGTATAATAAAATTTTCTTTGAAAAAAAGATTCATCCGAGTACCAATTAATCTCATTAATAAGTTCATCATCGTTAAAAATTGTATTTAAACCTGGCTCATTATATTTAGAAGATTCTTGATTTAAAATAAACTGATTATAATCATCATAAATTTTTTGATTACTATTATTTAAATCAACCATCTTACTATTCCTCAATTCTTTTAATTCTTTATTATATAGATTAATTTTTTGATTAAAATATCCTCTATACTCGTGATATTGTTTTTTAAACATCCCTGCCTTTGCTTTAAATAATTTAATACTAAAAGAATCATCTTCTGAGAAAAGAATAGGGACAAATTCATTTTGGATACCTGCAGATTCATTGTTTTTAAGAAAGTCAAGATTGACTTCATCTGAATACTCTTGAATTAGTACTTGAAATTGTTTTTCTAAAGACTCTAATTCATTAGTCAAATCTTGATATTTGATATAGTATGTATATGCAATCATTTGATAAAATTTTGCTTTCTCATATTTATTAAATATTTTTCTAGCAATTTTTGGATATTTATCTAACTTGCTTATATCTAAAACCATATCATCTGTCAAATATTTAGATCTAAGTAAATCAAACTCTGAAAAGCCTAAATTTATCAAAAGTCCTAAAGTAAGATAAAAATACAGACTCATCTAATTAATAGTGTGTCTAATTTACTTTTTGTTTGAAATAAAACTGCTTCATTAGTGATGTTTAATATCTTTCCTTTTCCAATTTTGTCTCCTTCTTCAACAATAGCAGTCATATTATTATAGACAACAACAACTTGCTTTTTTCCAGTCAATTCATTTTTCATTAATTCTATAGGTTTAATATTATTTTTTATATCATTAAAAGGAATTGACAATAATATTGGACGATGGTCTGAAATAAGAGTCTCGTACATTTCAAAACCACCAATAAAATCTTCAATAAAAACTGTTTCTATAGAAATAGCTTCTGGTGCAATAAAATCTGAAACCGTTAAAATATGATCAAGAAAACTTATATATGGTTCTTTGGGATATGATGCATTTTTTAAGTCATTATCTATAAAATCTGTAGCAAAATAAAATCTATTATCATTTAAAAATGGTCCAAAACAATGCTCATCTAGATTATCCTTTAAATCATCATTCCAATCACCAAGAACAATAAAGTTTGTATATGAATAGTTTTTAATTTCATTATCTAAGTAATCATAAAGCATTTCTGATGCTTTTATTCTTCTTTGTAGTCCGGAATCACAACATTTCATATGCAAATTAATCAAAGATATCGGAATATCTAATCCTTGATGTGTTAGTAAGAGATCTAGCCTTAAAGGTGGTCGACCTGCAAAATTATAATCATTCTCTGAAAAAGGTTCAACCTGTCTTAAAAGTTTGAACAAATCTTTTTTATATATGTATGCCTGATCAAAAAAAGATGAATTATAAGATACTACATAATCATATTGAGGTAAGTGCATTACTAATTTTTCAAACCATCCTAATTTTTTGATTTCCTGAAAAGCAATAACATCAACATCAATATCATTTATGATCTCTGACATTGCTTTTATTGTTGAATCGCCTGCAGCAGGAAAAAACTCACAGTTCCATGTCATGATCTCAAGATTATTATCTGAACCAAATTTTTGAATATCCCAAACATCATAATTAACTGTTTTTTTAAGGATATTTTTACTTAATCTATTTTCTTTCTCTTTAAATTCAAGTTTACTATATTTTTTTTCAATTGCTAGATTTTTTTGTTCTTTAATCATTTCATACTGAACTAAATCTATATCAAAATCATCTGAAAGCAAAGTCTGACCTACTTTACCATCAACTGCAGTTTCATACCCCTTAAATAACTTGGACTCCTTATCTATTTTAATAGTAAAATGACCGAAACCAGTACCATTACCATAATTTTGAAAAGTATACACATGACTATTGGGATCATACCAAGGAGAGTCATATCCTTTTGAAAAGCCTCCTGAAACAATAATATCAATTCCATTTGCAAACCTACCTAACTCTAGAGCACTAAGATTCATAGAATACGGATCTATTAAATTATTTTTAATTTTATAATCAAATTTATTATACTCTTCTTCTCTATCCCAAGGAACACCCGAGCTAGTTAATAAGATAATAACATCAACTCCCTGACCTTTTAATTCAGGCACCCACTTTTGAAGAGATATAGCTCCATTAACAAACTCAATTCCAAAGATATTAGCTGAAGGAACTAACTCTGGAATCTGCGTATTAACTATCCCTAAGACACCTATTTTAAGTCCATCTATTTCTTTAATAATATAATCTTTTATATTGCTTGATTTTAAAGCACAACCAGTACACTTTAAATTTGACATAATAAATGGAAAATTTGCTTTATCAGCTAATTCATTAAGAACTTCTTGACCTAAGATAAAGTCATACTGGCCTGGAACAAGAGCAGAATAATCCATTGTATTCATCCAATCAATAATGAATTCACCATTACTATACATACCTAGAGGATTACCTTGAAAAAAATTACCTGAATCAAATAACAATAGACTACTAGATTCATTCCTTACGTCAAGACTATATTTATATAAACCCGCTCCACCAACTATATCAGGTGGATGACTAGGATTCATGAATACGGCTTTTTGATCTGAAATCGAACCATGCAAATCATTTGTAGTGATAACATCAATGCTAATATCTTTACTAAAAAGTAAAAACCCCATAATAGTTAAGACACTTACAAAAAATTTCATTATAATTTGTATAATATTGTTGATATGATACTCCAATTGGAATTATGGATATTATCATAATCTGGCCTTACATCTCCACTAACAGGAAAAAGATCACCATACTTATATTTTTGGTATGAGTATTTAAATCCAAAATCAAAAGTAATATTATCGAGAGCTGTTGAAGTACCTAGAGTAAAAGAAGTTACTGGCGCCAATACCTTAAAAGTCGGCTGCTCATAAGAAAGTCCCATTCGTACTATATTTTTATAACTAACATACTCTAAACCTAAATTGAAATTTTTTGAATCTTCAAAATTCTTTGTACTGTATTTTTTCTGAATCATCTCTATAGATAGCAATGTGTATTGTTTATATCCATTTTTATAATTAAATCCTAGCTTATATTTTTCTGGCTTTTCAATATTAATAAAAGAATCTACATATTCTAAATCACTGTTCAAATATATTGGCAATCCTATAGCTGAATCAAAAGTTACCTCACTAGCATTATCAGATCTTATATTTGCACTTGATTCATAGCCTAAAGAAAAATCAGTTTTTCCAGTTTTTAAACCAATCGATATAGATGGAAATAAATCACCATTAAAATTGACCTTTCCGTTTTGAGATGTTTCAATTGCTAGATTTTGAACTGAATCTGCAATTTTAATAACATCCAATCTATAGCTATATGAATCGTCATGAATGTAATTGAGGCTTATTCCTGCACTAAAAAACTCATTTAATCCTAAGGCAAACCCCAATGAACTTAAATTTATATCACCAGAGTGTTCTAAAACATGATACCCTTCAATAGGATCCCTTATTCCAATAATGCCATCTTCAAATGATTCACTCCCTCTAACTTCTTCTTCATAACTATAATCAAGAGAACTTAAAGGACCATGAGATAAGCCTGCACTAAAATTTAAAAAGAATAAACGAGAATTAATGATAGCACCAAAATTATTATACAAATTTGAATTACTATTAGAAACATAGTCTCCTTCTGTAAGAAAATCTCCAAAATAATCTTTAAGATCAATACTTCTTCGTTCTAAAGCTATATCACCCATAAAACTACAATCAAAATAAAAACCTGGTTTAAATTGTGATAATCGAGCAGGATTTCTAAGAATTAGTGCTGAATTATTTGCAGTCATAAAATGTGTTTGGCCCATTGACTGAGACCTTGCAGATATATGACCTAACTGACCACCAACAATCTTATTGAAGAAAGTTTGACAGAAAATTAAATTAAGCATCATAATTGCTATTATAAAAAATCTACAAAACATAATCTATTTGAATCCTATAATCTATATGTTCATTATTTATAATTGGATTTTGAACCCAAGAATAATTACTCATTTGACCTTGATCAATTGTAGTTGATGTAAACTGTTTAGTATTTGATACTTTTAAATTAACTGTCAAATTATTTGAAACCATTAATTTTGATGAAACCCATAAATGCATTGCTCCAGACTGTTCATCAAATACTCTGAAATCACTATCTTCTATATACCATAAAAAACCATCAACATACAGTCCACCAAATTTGATTTTTAAGCCTCTATCAAAATTATGATTAAAGCTAAACCCAATTGACTCATCTGGCGAACCAATATCTCCAACCATAGTTTCTCCCATCATAATATTATCAGTAAGTCTTGGCCTTGGAGAAAACGTTGTATATCCATTTGAATATAATAACTCTACATTACTGTAATTTGATAATCGCAACTGAACTGTTAAACGAGTCTCTCTTGAATAATATGGGCTAGGATGTTCAATATTAAAAGCTCCTCGCGCTTGCCATTTTTGCCTTAATTTGAATCTATAATTAAAAACTGGTCTCCAATCAAAGTTTCCAACAATTCTAAAATATTTTGAGTTATCTGCTTTTCTATTCCATGTATCCCAATTTAAAGTAGTAACTAAAGAGCGACTAACTTGATAGCGCGATGCTACATACAGCCCTTCTTCAGCTTGAGGCTGAGGGTTACCTGAATACAAAAACCCAAAAGAAGGGTCTTCAAGCCAATATGTGTCTTCAAAAATAGTTGTTTTATACCTCTGATAATTTGAAAATGAACGCTGATAGGGATTATCATATTCAAGATCATAATTTCTATACAAGACTAACAAATTAAGATTATTAAATTGCCAAAAAGTATTGAGAACAAAAGCGCTGGGACCTTTACCAAAATTAATCTCATTATTATCTTTAGATAGCTCTCCATACTCACCCTGTATTGCAATATTTTTATATACTGTTGAGAAATTAAACCCAGCAATTCGCCTATATGATAAGGCATCATCCCATAAAGGAGAACTACCCGAAGATGAATACATAGCATCAATTTCAGGATCCGCAGAATTTGTCGCATATAAACCATAATAACAGTCACCTGAATAATTATCACAATCTTCAGGATCAGAGCCAGGATTAGGATCATCTGGCCCTCCTAAAATAGTCTCTACAATTTTTTCCCTTGAAGCATCCAAAACCCTATCATAAAGACTTTCATAAAAAGTAAACCCTATAGATGTAGAAACCGTTGGAAAAAACTGAAAATTACCACCCCATGTAACTTCATTGACAGAAGATAGCATAGATTCATTAACTTTATTTGGATCATTATTTATACCCCAAGGCATTCGAGGTTGCATTGTGATTAAACTACAAAAACTACCATCTTTATTAATAATTGCATCTCTTCCATTTTTAGAATGAAATAGCGTCAATTGCATATTATTAAAGGACATTTTACTAGCAACGCCATTCATAACATATTGACTTGATCTTGATAAATCTGAACTAACTCCTTGAGATCTTTTTGTGAATCCATAACCTGTTCGACGAGGAGAAAAAAAGTCGGTAGTCTCAATAATCACTCCTTGGCCAAAGGAAACATTGAAATTTCCAATAAGCAATTTATCAATAGAAAGTAGCCCTAACAAACTCTTATCCTCAATAGAAGCTGTTACTTTATTAGTAAAAATATTATTTGACTCTCCCATATTCTGATGATAAAGCAATCCAAACTTCAAATCATTCCCATAATTAATATTTAAACGATGTAAAGTTTCAGGATCATTACTTTGAAGTATTAGCTCTGAATTACTTTCTTCATCAGGATTAGTTGTTATTGGCAAAGTTTTGAATAAATTAGAATAACGAAAATTAAAACCCTTGCTACTAGGCTCTTCGAATCTTACAAAATCAAGGATATTTTTATATCCATATCTGCTTAATCCAGGAGAATTCTTTAATTCAAATGTGCCTTTAATTAACCCTCTATCCTTTTGCTTCATAATTCCAACAGCATCGATGGGAGATACATTAGGCAATGCATAAATTTCATCATATGACATATCATTGATATTTTTAGGAGTAAAAAATCTATCTAACCACATATCTGAAAGATTTTCTTGACTACCTTCAGAAGAAAACCAATATTCAAGTTTATATGATGACATTTTTTGATTTTTAACAAAGTCAGATATAGGTAATGGACTAACCTCAACATACTGCTTTAATTTTTTTATATCTAAAGAATTAATATTTTCAGCTTCTAACAACTGGTATATGTTATCAATCTGACCAACATAATCTAAATAATCAATAATAGCTTCCGCTTTATCATTAGATATTGGTAACTTTTTTATATCAGAATTACTTGAATTATTAATATTTATTTTTTCATTAGCTAACACAATATATACTGATAGTATTATAATTAAGAATTTCATTTTATTTTTATACCAAAATGATGAGTCTCACTCATGACATGATGTGTTAATAAAGAATAACCTATTTCTATATTACCAATCTTGTATTCCAATCCAACACCTAAGCGATTAGGATTTGACTGGACTCCTGAAAAGACAGTTATTTTGCTGTCTAGATTATATTCAAAACCTAGTTTTATTTGTCGGCTATTTTTACCTAACAATCTTTCAATAGAAAGGTTAGAATACATATTATCAATTGGCTTATAACCTATGCTAATACAGATCTTTCTAGGCAAGTTCTGAGAATTTATTGATGGAGAATTTATATTTTTAAGATATGCTCCTACCCAATACTTATTTCTTAGGCCACCAAGAACACCAAAATCAAATCCAAAAGCAGAATTATCTTGAGCACCAAAACCATCAATCCCATTACCTGACGCACCGGCAGTTCTTGATTGTTCCCAATGTAAAAGATTTAACCGATAACCAATTGCTAAGCTCGAGTTTCTATCTTTTTGTAAATAAATAGCCTTTGATATAGCTAATGCGCTTTCAGATGATAAAACAATTGAACTATTTTTAGTTGAAAAAGATTGATACGATAACCCAAACTGTCCTATTAAAGGTAATTTATATATCAATCCAAAATGAACAAGAGGTAAATAACTTTGATTAAATAAATTAGACTTTCCTATTGTAACTAAACGTCCATTGTAACCTGCTAAAGATGCTGGATTATAAAAAATACCACTATCACTATGCGGTTTTGACATAACACTACCAACCATACCTGATTGATTTCCAACATATGAATATTCACTAAAAACTTGTGTAAAGGTAATAGAAAAAAAACATAAAATTATATTAATTATTATCATGGTCTAACTCCAACAACTATAGGAGCCATATCTTCTGAGGCCTTTCCTGTTTTAAAATTCATTGCCTCTAGATGCATTACATAAGTACCCGGAGATACTATTTGCCCAAGATGGTCTCTCCCATCCCAGTCAGAACCATAATTATACATATCAACTGTTCCAGCACCTTCAAAATAACGATCCACCAAACTTGTAACAAAGCGACCTGATATATCAAAAACTCTAACTATAACCCTAGAATCACTTTGAAAAGAATAACTATAATCTAGCCTTTCTCCAGAACTTGGAACAAAAGGATAAGGAGCTATATCAAGCTTAGCCTGAATAATTTCAGGATTCAACTGATAATTTCCATCTGTTTGAATCTCATCAAAGTAAGTTATACTTCCATTAATTGCTACATTACCATACCCTGTTTCTGAAGCATCTAATTGAAAGTTGCAATTATATGAACCTAAAAGACCATAAACAACAACATAATATTGAGTTGAATTATAAGGATCTAAATAGTGACTTATATCTTCTTGATAACCGTTATTAGGTTGCGCAGGATCCCAATCCCAAACAGTAACATCAAGCTGATATCCCTCTGAATCTTGAATTGTAAGAATTTTAGGGCCATTAGTGATAACGCTGTAATCAACAATTAAACCAACTGTATATATAAAATTTGATTGATTATCAAGATCCCCATTACAAATATCTGCTCCATATTGGGTATAAACCTCCTGAATTGATATTCCGCATGTACCATCATCTGTATTAGCATTAGGATTATAATTGGGAGCACTAGAATCAGTGCACCCATCTACAATCTCAGGAGTACTTATTACGCTCCAAGTATTTAAGAAATCTTCACTTGTTTCGTTATTACCTGTAATTCCATTTCCTCCACTAGAAACCTCATTTCCTTCTGAACTACTAGATAATCTGACAAATGTTTGACCATCATTATGAGAGGGGTATGGTGTTTGTAATTCAAAACTATTATCTGGAAGATAGCTTCCTACACCAGTTTTGTTAATCGCTGTAGATGAGCCTGCATTACCCCAAATAAAATAGTCAACGTCCATCACATTATCATTGCCCACCATCTTAAACAACATCAACATTTCAGAAGAATCTCCTAATTCTGCTGCTCCACCTATTGTTGAAGCAACTCCTGCAACAGGCGCATCGTTTATTAAATCTCTCATATCGCTTAATATTAAATCTGGATTATATCCATAATAATCAGCAAATGATTGCGTATCACTCATGCCAATAATTAAAGAATCCTGAGATTCTATAGATAACGAATTTGGAAAGCCAACAATAAAATCAAAAATACTATTATTATAGTAATTTACACCTGATGGAAGATTATAATAACCACCACTTCCTGAAGCAGAATCTGTTATATAATAATCAGATAAATCTACAGATTGACTAGTAGGGTTATAAATAGAAATCATCTCTGCTTGATTAGGCTTTACTGTTATGCGATTGAAAACTAGATGATCAACACTTGAAAAGGACAACGATAAACATATGACAAAAGATACGTATCGAAAATTAATCAAAGCTTTAGCCTAAAATTAAATTAATTATTTTTACAATATCTAAAACATCTACCAAACTATCTTGATTTAAATCTCCAAGACAGCTTGATGTAAGTAAGCTTATATTTAAAATATGATTTACGACTAAAACAATGTCGCTTACATCAATCGAACCATCTTCATTTACATCGCCATTTGAAACACATACTTGATAGCATTCAAAATCAAAAACACCCCTAGGATATACTTTAAATTCTCCATAGCTGTATGCAACAACGCCAGACAAGCAGTCATAGCTATCTCCTTGACTTAAAGATGGCCAATCATTACCATTGTAATAATAGTCATCAATCATAAAAGAACCACCATTTAGATCACTCGCTGTCCAGTTGCCAAATTCATCCACAGAATTCAATGTAACCCCACTTAATCCAACAAGCATACTTTCATACTGTTCTCCCGAAGCAGAACACTGGATACCCAAATCAGAAGCGCTTATTTGCAATGGTAAAACTACATTACCAGAGGATATAACATTATAAGAAGTAATATTTTTTATTTCGGTCTGACTATAATATTCATCAATTTCACCAAAAATAGAGACCTCATCCCCAACAATAGGAGTCAAAGAGGCATCATACGCTAGAATGCCACTCCAAGTTAGAATGTTTGAATCTTGCATAAAAAAGCTTCCAGATGGAGAGACATGCGTTATAATGCCACTAATTGCAGCCTCTGTACCATCTAAAGCCGTTTCAAAACAATAAGCGCCTTGATCTTCTGTATACTGAACATCATATATTGACAATCCTCCTACTGTAATAGATACATTATCAAGACTTGAATAATTAAAGTCATTATCAATCACTTGCAGTGAGAACTCTAAAACACCGTACTCATTTGGAGCGGTAAATGTTACAACCTGCTCTTCATAACTACTCAAAGAAACACTGGGACCAGCAGTCTGAGTCCACAAATAACCTACAATACTACCATCATCTGAACCTGTCCCACTTAATGTTACTAAATCTAAATACTCAACCGTTTGATCTGGACCAGCATTTGCAACAGGAATACTAAAATCACACGTACCATCATCAGAATTAGCATCTGGATTATAGTTGCTTGCAGCCGGATCGGTGCACCCATAGACATTAAGGTCATGAGGGTGAAAACCTACATACAACCATGTATCAACATCAAAAACAATCCATTCTGAGCTTTCTGCATTAGTTCCAGCAGAAGTCACCCAATCACCTGAATTTCCTGAAGTAACAGAAGATTTTCGTACCAAGGTATGATCTTTGGTTCCACCTAAAACACCTGCAACACCCCAACCTGAGCTACCAGGGTCTTCAGATACATCACCTACACAATCAAGAACCTGATAATCTGTAGATGTCCCAAAGGCAAGACAATAGGCATCATTACCATTGCTTAAGTATGAATGCGTTTGATCACAAACTGCTTGAATGCTTGAAGACGCACTGGTATGACATATAACAAAAACATCTCCAGGTAAAATTTGAGCATTTGAATCAAAAGTATTCCAATAATCAAACTCACCTAGTACATCTGGACCATTTGAATTGCTTGGGAAAGCATACCCTGATAGATATACTGTTTCTGATGTAGGGTTGTATATTTCTAAAAATTTATTATTTGAACTCCCTTCTGCGTATTCCGAGAAAAACAACGGATTTGAACTGCAGCCCGAACTATCACCATTACACACTCCACAAGCATCTACTACTGCAGCTCCTCCACATTCACCCAAACAATCATCAAAAAGACAACTCCCATCATTGGCTGTTGCCTCAGAATTATAATTACAAGCTAATTCATCAGTACAACCAGGAGTCTGGTTATCTAAAAACCCTGCAAAATTAACTGTCGCTGTTTCTGGAGCAGAAACCTCAACCAAATCTATATAATATGCTGTAGGATCATCACCTGTAGAAGATGTATAAAGTCTAGCCTGAACAACTAAAGCATCTTTTCCATCAGGAATTGTCCATGTATGGCTTAATTGACTCCATCCTGTACCATCTGTGTAATCACTATTACCTCCAGCAGAACCTTGACTGCTTGTAATATCAGTGCTAGTCACATATCTTCCCCATATCCTAAGCGATGGACTACCATCAGGTACATCATCATATCCAAAAAAGCTTGCAGTCACAATATCTCCAGCGCTTAGGTTTTGTATATATGATAAATATGCTTCAGGGGTACCACTGATTGGAGACTCGCTAACTGAAAGCATATAATCTCCATCGTATGGAGTTACACCATCAGTTGCGCCTACGTTTATAGCATTTGTAAGATTTCCATAAGAACCTAAAATAGTACCACCATCTTCCCAGCTATATGTTTGTGAAAAAACTAAATTAAAAACTGTAATTATGAATATATATACGTATTTATGCAATTAGAAAATCTCCTAAATAATTATTTTATTTGTAAAGGGCATGCCGTTAATTTAAATCAATAAATTCAATATCCAATCAACTTTAAATAAATTTAAATACCATTTAAAATAAATTAAAAAGCCCCACCAAATATTTATGATGGGGCTTTCTTTAATATCACGTAATGTGAACGTTAATTATTTCATCAACATTACTTTTTGTGTAGTCACATTA
>PAHI01000075.1 GCA_002705575.1 Fidelibacterota bacterium
ATTTTGGAAATTATTCGTAATTCTATCAGCAGTTAATCTCCAAGACATTGACCCTTCATGCGCTGAAACTATGGCAATTTTTTTATTAATTTTGTCCATTATAAGAAGATCTTTTTTATTCAGAATTATAAATTATACATAAACAATTTTTTTACTACTAGTTATGAAATTTAAAATAAAGATTAACGGTATTATTTTGTAAAGTATTCCAACAATAGTGGAATTTATACTGCTACCAAAAACAGCAACGCCTAAAGTCAAAAAGCATACTACATAGATGATTAGAGAATTAATATTATTGTTCCCCTTAATTAGATAATGAATTTCAATAAAACGAAAAACGATACCAAAAATAAAACATCCAATGATGATTCCAATATATCCAAAGTTCCAATATAGTTCGGAAAATAATCCTGGAGGAACAGCGCCCGAGCCATAGGTAGTTGCTTCGTAAACTTTCATACCAAAATATGTATCTATGCTTATGGGCTTGTCAGGCCAAATTGACCTTGGAATAAAAGAAAGAGGTATCCACAGAAATGAGCTACCAAATTTTTTAGACTCATTTTTATCTATATAGTCCATAATTAAACCAGTCTTTGACACATCAAAACCGCCATTATGGGCAATGAGTGGATCTGCAAGCCGGTGTATATTAAAGGTAGAAATCGATCCAGTTTCAAGACCGGTCCCTTCCCTAAGAGATGTGATACCGTAAAGTAAAAGTACTGCTATTGTAAAAGTATATAGTACTTTAGAAAAGTTTAATACCCTGTCTTTCAATAAGTAGTTTAAAATAAATGGATTGATTATCATAAATACTAATCCAGATCTACTCTGAGTAAATAAGTAGAAAAAGGATGCAATAATGAAGCAAAGAACACAGAGGATTGAAATATTTAATTTCTTTTTTGGTGATAAAGTTAAATATGTAAATAGAATGTAAAATGAAATTTCAGACAATTGTACAGCAAGTCTCAAAAATGCGCTCGTTTTATACTCTCTCAAATTATCAGATATCCCTCTGTGGGATGAGAGATTATCTAATGTTAAAAAGATTATATTTTCAATATTTAACGAAACAAATCTAAAAAGAGCGACTGCAGATAAACAAAAACATAATATCCCTACAAGATAAACTCTTGAAAAGCTCCAATCTTTAATTGATATCAATGAATAACTATTTTTGAGGTTAAGCGGTTTTAAGAAATAACCTAAAATAAAGAACGACATTCCCACGATAATTACTATCAAGGGCCAGATGAGAAAGGTTTTATCATTATTGTGTAGAAAAGTCCATTCAACGTAACCTTTGTTAGGTAAATCATAGATAATATATAACATTCTTAAAAACACTGTTATATATATCCAATAAAATAGGTACGCTAGCGGAGAAAAAAAGTTAGACATTCGGGTTGTCATCAGAGGAAGCGCACAAATTACCAAAATAGTCAAGGTAGGCAATAATAGCAATGAAGATAACTTAAATGTAAAAGTTGCTGAAAAAATTGATATAACAACTGAGGCTAATAATAATAGGCTTATTAATTTTTTCATTTTTTCATAAAGGCATTGTAAATACTAAGTGTTTGCTTAGCTGTCTTGTCCCATGAAAAGCGTAATGAATTACTGAATCCCTTAGTCTGATACCGCGAAAATACTTTCTCTTCTAAAAGTGATTTAATTGAACTTGCAATAGTTTCAGGGTTGCATTCTTTTAGTAAAATTGCACCATTTCCAGCAACTTCAGGGATTGAAGAAATATTATTACAAATTACTGGGCATCCAGCTTTTTGTGCTTCCAAAATTGGTATACCAAAACCTTCATAAAGAGATGGATAGAGTAGGCATAGTGCCTTATTGTATAACTGATTCAATTCGGCTGAGCTTACATAGCCTAAATGACGATATCTTTTCCCTAATTTTTGATTTAATTCCAAAATTTCTTCCGATGTTAAATTTCCTCCACCAACTATACAAAGCGATATGTCTTTTTTTATCTCAAGTGCTTTGACAACAATTTTAAAATTTTTGTAACCCACTCTAGGGCCAACGAAAATTACAAAAGGATCAATTATTCTTTTATGATATGGAGTTTTTAATGATGTGAAATCATCACTAGCAGAAAGGTGCGTTACAAATACCTTATTTTCATTTAGACTAGGATAGTAATTTAGTAAATCATTTTTTGTATTGTTTGAAATACATATTATTGCGTCTGAATTTCTAATTGCCTTATTTTTTTGGTAAATATGTGGAGCTGAGCGAACATTGTAATTAAACTTCTCGTAAGTAAAGTCATACAGTGTGATTACATTTTTTACCTTTTTACTTTTAGAAATACGGTAATAACTACTATGTAAAATACTGCCATCTGAAATATTTAATACATCTCTATATCTCTCAAGTATTCTATACTTATAATTTTTTACTTTGCTAATTATTTTATAGTCTAACCTTGGATTGCCATATAGTGATAATTGAGTTTTTTTAGGCAGTATTTGCGAAGACTCATTAATCAAATTAGTAAAGTAATTTGAAATACCTCCATATTGTTGAAGAGAATAAATAATTCCATCAAAATTGATTTTCACTTAACTGGCCTTGTTTGAAGAATTTCTTAGGTGCACAATTTCTTTATATGAAAAAGCCAATGTAAGGAAAATAGTGATAAATGAAAAAAATTCTAAAACACCTAATTTGTCTAAAATTAAAAATGAAATTGAAAATATTGTTAACCGCAAAAAGGGTATCAAATTATTGTAGAATTTTGCTTTTAAATATCTGGACGATAATAATAAAATAATTAATGAAACACTTATGTTCATTAACATGATAAAACGCGCAATAGAATTTGTTAAGCTTAGTCCCATATTAGCTAAAAAACTTGTGTTAAAAACAAAAAAACAAAATGAAATTAAAATTAAAATGAATACTGAGCTTGTAATGATTAATGATTTTATTTTTTCTCTTGAGATCAAAAGAGCTGTGTCTGCAAAAATAACATTTTGAAATAATACTGAAAACATAAGAGGTATGAATATTTGATCGGCACCTATATAATTTGGGAAAAATATTTCTAAAAAAAAATGGATTGATATCCCTGAAATTGAAGCAGTTATATAAAAAAGTATCTCAATGTATTTTCTAATTTTCAGTAAGTAGTTGCTAATTTTATGAAGATCAGAAGAATTTTTTATGACCCCCATAACTTCTGAAAAGTATGCCCATGCAATTGATGAGATGCCATTCCCAGCTACAATTGCTAAGGATGCTCCAAAACTATAAATTCCAATCTCAATTGAATTTGAATAAGAACCAACAAACCATTGACCAAGTGTTTGCATAAGAAGAAGGAGTGTATTCAGAACTAATAATGGAAAACTTGATTGCAATAAGGGTTTTAAAATATTTTTCTTTAAACTGGGTTTGAAAAATTTTGATACTAATGAAAAATAAAAAGACATGACACAGAAATTAATTGCTAAGATAAAATAAAACAGATATTCAATGCCTAGTCCTAATTGATTTACAAAAAATATTGATAATAAACACAAAATGGAGTAAGAAAATTCTGTCTGACCTACTCTTAAAACGTTGCCAAGGATTCTTTGTGTGTTTGCAAGTATTTCACAGTTAATAGTTACTGATGCAATTTGAAATACTACTGAAGAATAATACATTGCCTCATGGATTGTTCCTAATTCTACTCTGAAATAGTATAGCGCAAATGATGATACAATTAAAAAAAGTGAAATAATGAACGTAAAGGATAAAATATTTGATAAAGTAGCGGTAAAGATTTTATCTTTTTTTGAAACGCCAGATAGCTTTAATGTTATTCCCTCTCTTAGGCCAAACCCTAAAACTGATAGCTGCTGATATGCCAGCATTACCAAAGCGTATATACCGTAGCTTTTGGGACCTAAAGATGAAGCGAGATAAAATCCTCTAGCTGCATTAATAAAAAGCGTACCATATCTTAGACCAACAAACAAAATGGATTGACTTATTTTCATTTATAATGCTTAATATATTGTAATTTAATCTTTTACAGAGAAAATATCGTTCTCGTTTTTTTTCCAAAAAATTTCATTTTTATTAATTAGCTCAGATTTGATTAAACCAATTTTTCCAAGAGCAGATAAACCCAGCAAAGATGAATTACCATCGTATATTGTGCCAATATTATCATAATACTCTTTAAATGAAAGTCTAATTTTTGATGATTGATAATTGAAGCTTGATATGGAGTCTATTAGTTGCTTTTCATTGGTTATATACCCAAAAAGAAAATTATTTTTTATAGAATAGTTTTTAAGGGGCTTTTCAGAAAACATATAACGAAGTATTAACTTATCTGCATAACCAGCTTCAAAGAAAATACCAGACTCATTAGTAATTATAATGTCACTACAATTAAAAAATTCATATAGTGACTGATTTTCAGGGTGTTGTATGTCAACATTTAAATTTTTCAAATATTTTTTATACATTTTTCTGTCTAAACTAGGATGAGGTCTAACTAAAATTCTTTTTTTGTTAAAATGTATTTGTAATTGATTGATCAAGCTAACAATTTTTTTCATATTGTCTTCAGAGCCAATGCATATTGAAATATTTTTCATTTTGTTTTGAGGTATAAGCCTATCGATTTTTGGTGAACCAATAAGAAAAATCTTTTCATAGGTTTGATTTTCCTTATTCAATAGCTTGGTTAAAGAATTTTTTCCACTTAATAAAAAATAATCACATTCAATTTTTGACCAAGCATCAATCATTTGGGTATGCTCAAGGTAAATAAGCTTAATTTTTTTTGATTTTGCAATTTTCATACCTACTCTTGAGATTGGTGATACGTGATTGGATATAAAAACGCCTTTGGTCGTTTTTTCATTTATAATTTTCTGAAGTGAAAAATGAAGACCTGCACATAACATAATTTGATCGAAACAGTACTTGACAAAATTTCGTTCGGACTTTTTTAATTTTAACAGATTATAAAATACTACAGGGGTAAAGATTATACCCACTAAGTAAGAACTAATGCCTATTCTTTTTTGATAATTACCAATCGTAAAAGAAAATAAATTTGAATTTATATCAGTTAAAAATTGAGAAGATTCAAATTCTCTTGAGGAATTTGAAATTACTAATATGTTTGGTTTATTTACATTTACTGAAAATAAAAAACTAGTGTTGGTCATCATATGATAGAAATATGAAACAATTCTTATCATATAACCTTTTTTTGGCAAATTATATTTAGCGGTATTTAAATGGTCTATTTCCTTTTTTGTAAATTCAGTGAAGCAGTCTAGAAATGAACCTGAATTAATAAACTGAACCGTATTGGATAATCTTTCAAGAAAAAAAGGGTATTTTTTTATTTTAATTGCTAATTACCTTTGAAAACTTCACTCGTTGTAGCCAGATGGCTTTAGACTTTTTCCATAGTCATTTATAGGTTTGATAATTTTGATTCCTGTTTTAATAGAAAGCTCTTTTACATCTAGGCTAGTACCTGAATATCTAAAATACCTTACATAATCTTGTCGATTTCTAATATAATTTAAATATCTTGATAAATGCTCACCTTCTGCTCCGTATGTAAAAAAAACACCTCTTCTTTTATCAGGATTGTGCTTTTCTAGCCAACTCGGTATATAGTCTTCAACGCGTGGATGAAGACAAAGATTATTGAAAAATTTAAGTCTTTTAAAATTTCCACTATGTGTAGTAGTAAATTTCCAAATGACAATATCTCCAAGATTACTAGATACATTTACAAATCCTCTTTTAAATTTTGAGGTGGGCATCTTGTGGGACTTTGGCATGATTTTCACACCACCACTGTAACCTCTGGTATCATTTAAATAAAGTCCAATTCTTATGAGAGGGTATTCACCTTTCCAATCTTCACCATCAGGGTTTTCCCTATCAACGATCCTATTATCAGAATGAAATCCCCGGTCACCTTCACCTGATTGCATATTGCTTTCCCCAAAATAACATATATTTTCACCAAGTATTTGTTTAACTATTTTGATTATTTTTTTATTGAAAATCAAAAATTCGTAATCTCTAAGCTCTTTGTACGCAAGCAAATCACCAAGAATGAGCACTTGATCGGTTTTTCTATTAAAACCAGCAAATGATTTTCTTGAATTGATAGTTGCTTGTTTCTTATTAAGATTTTTTTCTTCGATTAAATCAAAGCATTTTTTTATACCCAATATCTCCTCTTTATCAAAAATATTCTTTAAAATGCAATAACCATTTTCTTCGATTAATGATTTTAAATTTTCACTCATATTGGTCTTCTCTAATTTTATTGATTTATTAATTAAATATTTCATTTTTACAAATAATATCAACTTCATGAAGTCCACATATTTGTGTTTTCAAAACTGAATTCCACTTAGAAAATCCATTAGAAATATTCTCTTCAAGAATAAACAATAATCTTCTTGCTACTTCTTTTTTAATAAAAAAAGATGCTTCTTTGGGGTCAAAAAACATATCTGAATCTGAATTATTGATAATTTCTATAAAGATTTCCCTAGATTTTTTAGAATAGGATTTATTGGCTATATCTTGGCGGATTAGTTTAAAAAAGCAAAAACCGATTGCAGTTAGTGGATTGATTAAATGCACTGAATCAAGGTCTACAACAAATCCTTCATCATTTGTAATTAATACATTATGCGGATGTAAATCTACATGAAGCGGATAAGCTTTGTGCGTTAAGTTATTTCCTTTTAAAAAATTCTTAATATTGCAAATTAAGAATTTTTTGTTTTCATAAATTAGATTTGAATTCTCGATACCTAGAGATTCCTTGTATTTATTTAAATCTTTAATGATTGTATCTAATATTTCCAGCCCATTTTCAGGAAATAAAGGTAAATTTGACAAATTTGAAAAACTTAAGGTTTTAGAGTTTTTATGAAAATTATATATAGCTGAAGCGGCTTTTTTAATATCTTCTTGACCACCTGAAAAATATCTACCATTAATATATTCAGAAATTTGAATTGCTTTATTTCCAATTTTTGTAAAGGATTGACTATTATTATTAAATAATATTTTAGGTGAAGAAGATTTTTTGTTCTTAAAGGATTTTGATATGTAATCTATTCGATTAAAATAACTTTCGTCTTTATTTGAAATGATTTTTATAACAAGATTGTTTGAATTTGTTTTGCACAAATAATTTTTTGAATTAATGTTTAAAGTATTTATTTGTTGAATAGACTTTAACTTTCCAAATTTATCACCATAATTTTCAATAAATGCTTTAACGACCCATTTCAAATTTGTATCATTAAGAAGATTTTTTTTGCTGAAATTTGGACCACTTATCGAGAAATTGTCCTTTTCAAAAAAAGCAGTCATTAAAATCCTTTTACCAATCCACCATCAAAAGGGAAAACCTGTCCAGTTAGATAATCTGCATTGGTTGAACATAAATAAGAAACCAAGGTAGCTAATTCTGTAGGTGTTGCAAATCTTTCCATTGGTATTGATTTTTCTGCTTTTTTTAATTCTTCTTCAGGCGAAGAATTTTCCGACTCTGCTTTTGTATTGATTAGATTTATCAATCTATCTGTAGAAACTCCTCCAGGGCAAATTGTATTTATTGTAATGCCGGACTTGGCAAAAGTTAGAGCTGCAGATTTTGAAAAAGCAGCTACTGCAGAACGAAGTGTAGAGGAAATAACCATTTCAGAGGTAGGCTCTATTGCATTTGTTGAAGAAATATTAATAATTCTGCCCCATTTTTTATTTGACATATCCTTGCTGAAAAGTTTCGTCAACTTGATAACACTCATTAAATTTTGATTAAAAAATTNATACCAAATATCATTACTATGATCTAATAAATTTCCAAAAGGAGGTCCACCTGTGTTATTAATTAAAATATCAGGTTTTATATTTATATTTTTAAGTTTTGTATCGACAATTGTATCTATATATGGGTCACTTAAATCAGCTTGAATAACATCCAGCACCTCTCCTCCTTCCGTATTTATTTTTTCTTTAGCGGTAAAAAGCGATTTTTGATCTCTCGATAATAAAACTATTCCAACTCCTTCTTGGGCTAGAGAAGAAGCAATTCCAAAACCAATTCCTTTTGAACCACCTGTAACTAAAGCAATTTTATCATCAATATTTAGATTCATAGGTTTATCCTTTCATATATTACTTGTACATATCCTGCTTGACTAATGCTAAGCATGATTTAAAGTACTCTTCTAATACTGGTAAAACACCGCATGTAAGCGGAATTACAAATGTTTCTATCTCATAGATATAATTTCTTTTAACTTTATTATCTGGGTTATTATTTAAAAGAAAAATATTATCAAGCTTATCCGCAACTTTAATTTTAGAAGCAAGATTGGATTCTTTAATTTCATTGTAGTATTTTTTTTTATAATTCCAATCCCATTGATATTTTCTATCCACTGTTAGAAGTTTAATTTTTTCATATAATCTTGGAGATATAGCTTTTTTTATTTGATCGGATGAATTTGTTACGACTTCAATAACATTATGCGATAGAGCTAATTGAATTTCTTCATAATTTAGATTTTCAGAATATGATGCTATTATTTTTGCTACTCTAAAGGGATGCGAAAGGTATTCTTCAGCTTTTAATCCAGGATGTTGATAATCTAAATTGGAAACATTGTTTATAAAACGACTTAATTTAATTTTATCGCAAGCAACACCTTTGGAGATAAGCTGTTTATATAAAGTATCTGTTATATAAGTAATAGAAAATGTGTTATTTAATGACCTAATTTTTTTTTCTTCTTCAAATGACTTAAGTTTATAATGTTTAGTATCAACCTGACTCATTAAGCTTTCCTTTTATCATCAACTCAACTAAATCATTCATATCAATTTTTGCTTTCCAATTAAGTTGCTTGGCTGCTTTGGTTGGGTCAGCAAGACTTAGCGAAATATCCGAGGGTCTTTTTAGGCTGTCATCTAAAACTACGTATTTCTCCCATTCTAAATTGAAATAAGAGAATGACTTTTTTATAAAATCCATTAGACTGTATGTTTTGCCTGTAGCTATTATATAATCATCTGGATTTTTAGCCTGCATCATTTTCCACATTGCATCAACGTACTCTTCAGCATGGCCCCAATCTCTCTTAATATCAATATTGCCTAAAGTTAATTTTTTTGCTGAACCAGAAGCAATTTTACAAACTGAATCGATAATCTTCATCGTAACAAATCTAGATGGTCTTAAAATTGATTCATGATTAAATAAAATACCTGAGCAAGCAAATAATCCATAGCCATCTCTATATGATGATACTTGCCAGTGTGCTGCCGCTTTTGCTACCGCGTAAGGACTTTTAGGTTTAAATGGTGAATTTTCTTTTGCGGGACTACCTTTAGTATCACCAAACATTTCGCTTGAACTTGCATTGTAAAACTTTATTTTGGGATTAACATGCCTAATAGATTCAAGAATATTAAGATTGCTAACACTGATGCTATTAAAGGTTTCAACGGGTTGTTCAAAAGATAAACCAACAGAAGACTGACCGGATAAATTATAAATCTCATCAGGTTTAATTTTTTTAATAACCTTTATCACGCTATAAAAATCCGAAGGATTCATTGAAATTTTTTTAACTTTATCTTTAATATTTAATTGCTCTAATCCAAAAAATTGCGATAGTTGAGCGTCTCTTGATGTACCCCAAACTCTATAATTATTTTTCAATAATAATTTTGCTAAATAAGCACCATCTTGTCCTGATACTCCAATGATAAGCGCTTTTTTGTTTATATTTGTACCTTTTTTCATGATTTTCTTTTTCAAAATTTGTTATTAATTTTTTGAATAGTGCCTATGCACTTCTTTAGCAAATTTTCATCTCTAGCAACTACAAATCCATCTTTTTTCTCAAATGATCCATTAAATGTGTATTTATCTCCATTAATTTTGGTAAAAAAACCCCCTACCTCATTTAAAATAACATAGGCGGGAACTAGATCCCAATCTCTTACTATAACATCTTTGACAAATAAATCTGCGGTTCCATCAGCTATCAAAACTGTTTTTAGGCCTAAACTACCGCATTCTAAATATGAATCCGCACCAATTTCATTTATAATTTTTTTTGTAATTCCGTGTGGAGTTGGAGTATTATCTATCATTACTATTGTTTTAGATTCATTGAGCTTTTTAAGAAATACACCATTTAATTTTGATCCATTATCCTTTAATCCTACCCATGTTTTTTTTAATTCAGGTGCATGAATTATACCGTAAATAGGAATGTTGTTTTCAATATATGCAGCCTGAGTCACATACCCATTAAATCCATAATACCAACTAGAAGTGCCATCAATGGGGTCAATCAACCAATACTTTTCCGGTCTTTTAGTAGGGTGAATCTTGTCCTCCTCTGATATAATTTTGACTCCAGGAAAATATTCTGATAGGTGGTTACTTAAAATTTCATGTGCTTTTTTATCAGCTTCAAGCTTAAAGGATTTTATTGATTTAATATTTTTATACTTATCGGTATCTCTCCATGTTTTTATTTTCAAACCTAAGCCCTCAAAACAAGGTATACAAATTTCAAAGTCAGAAAATTTCATATGACTTGGTATAACTGTGTAAGAGACTTGCTTAAGGTATTTTTTGGTAAAATTTCAAGCCTGCGCGCTCTACTTAAGTCAAATTTGAACTTTGGATGATTAATTTGATTTAAATAATTTGCATTAAATTTTTGATTAAGCTCTTCAATGAGAATATTAATTGATTGTTCTTCATCATATCCTAAATTGATAATATCTATACCTTGATATTTTTTTGAGCACAGTTTAATTATACTATCAGCAGCATCGCTTACATTCATAGATGCCCATACTATTGGTTCCGATGGTATTTCTATTTTTTTATTATATTTTATTCCAAAAAGTAAGTTATAGATAATTCCCTTTTTTCTCTCATAGCCAAACAAACCTGGAAGCCTTACAATAATATTTTTACGATTGTCTAATCTTAATTCATTTTCTACCTCTACTTTCATAGATGCATATCTTGATTTAGGGCATAAATTACTGTCCTCTGTTACAGGAATAGTAAAATTTTCTCCATAAACTGTCATTGATGAGATAAAAATGATTGGACATTCTACATTGTCAATTAAATTTCTTATCATTTTTATATCATCAGAATATTTGTCGTTATAATGATTCATACTTTTTGGGACTTTTGCTGCACAATGAATGATTTTATCTGGTGAAGCTTCATCTGTCAATTTTTTAACAGCATTAAAATCAGTTAAATCTATTTTTGAAAACCTTTGATCTGTTAGAACTTTGAAGTTTTTACTTTTTATAAGCTTTTTAACCAGAACGCTCCCAAGAAAGCCTTTGCTACCCGTAACTAAAACTCTCACTAAACTATTTCCCGTGTGATCCACCCATCGGCTCTTATTAATCGATTAGATTTACTTCCGATTATTTGATATCTTTGACTGGGATGAATCCCAAGCTCAGGATGTTTAATTGAAATCCTATCATTTTTTATGTTCTGACTTTCGTTAATGTCAACTTTTGCATGAATGCTGCGCCCTCCCTTTTCATATCTATTCTTTACCAGCTCCACCTCCATTAAATAGTTTTTTTGTTTGTTTAAAATATTTTAACCTATTTTTTTTATAAGCATGAAAGCTTCTGCTGCTTCAATTCCAACCGTAGCGCCTCGCCATTTTGCAAGGTGGTCTACCGCTTTAAGAGACCTAGAATGGGGCCAATCTCTCATTTCTGAACTATATACCTCTAGAGCATTTAATTTTAAATTTAAAGTAGATGAAATATCTTCAAACCAATTTGGATTAAAATTTAGATTAGCTGAAGGAGACTGCCATTCTGTAGAGGAGGCAACTTCAAATGACAATAGAAACTTTACAAATTGATTAGGCTGAGGCCTACAAGCAGTAGTTACTGCTCTATGAATAATTTGATGATCTATGTTAAGGTCTCCAATGTGATGAGTAATAACTACATCAGGTTCAATCAAATCGATTTTATTTTCTACAGACTTTACGACATCTAAAAGATCAATAGAATCCATTCTATTATCCGGGTAATCGGCAAAATCTATAGATTTTACTCCTAAAATTTTTGATGCAGCTTTTGCAGAAGACTTCAAATCTGAAATTTCAGTTTGTTTAACATTTCTATCACGTTGAAAATCTCTAGAGGTCGCTCCTTCAGCCATAATTAAAATATGAACATCATTTCCTTCGTGTGTCCATTTGGCAATACTACCTCCACAGCCGAGAATTTCATCGTCAGGATGAGCAGCAATTATAAGGTACTTCATTATTAATATTCCTCGCTCTTAAGTTTATATTTTTTTCTATTTAAAATAAAATCTAACGCCTTCTTATACTTTTGACCATAGCTTTATAAATTATCCCTCTTGTAAATCTAAAAAAATCCCAATATTGACAAGGACCCAGGCTAGTTTATTTTTAATTTCTACTCCTTTTTTTAGGTTCCATTTAAGTTCATCCCTCAAAAAACCTAAAGCCCTTTTTATCATTGCATCTAGAGCTTGATTAAGCCCTTTATGTTTGTTAAACCATTCATCAAAAGGCACATAAAATCCAATTTTTTCTTTATCCACTTCATATTGGTCGAAAAAAATTTCTATAATCTTCACTAAAGATTCTTTTCCTTTACCGAGGCTTCCAGATTCTTGAAGATCTGTTACAGTTTTAAAAAGCATAAAATCTAAATATGACGAACGAAGCTCCATTGAATTTCGCATTGAAATTCGATCATTACGTCTTAAAAGCGATAAAAGATGTGTTTTTACTTCAAGGTCCCGTAGGTTGTTATTTTTAAGAACGCTATCACCACTAAAAATTTCTTCAATTTCATTGGGCCCAGACTCAGTGTTCTCAAAATATTCTTTTGGGTCATTGTGCTGTACGAAAGCAAAGGTAGTGTTTTCATTTTTATGATGTTCATAGCCATACATTAATTCATCGGCGCCCTCTCCTGTAATAAGAACCTTGCCTTTCTTAGCGGCTTCTTTTGTAAGGGCATATATAGCCAAAGCATGGGGATGGCTTAATGGGCCTCCTTGCGCCAGAATTGATTCCTTGAGAAGATCTAAAATGTCTAGTGAGTCAAAATCAATAACAGACTGTTCTATTGAAAAACTATCACATAAAAACTTTGATTTTTTTAGTTCAGAAGGCCTACTGCTTGAACTTACAGTTAAAGCTCTACTAAAAAATTTATCATTAAATTTAGCAATTAATGCTAATAAAGTTGAATCCACTCCACCAGAAAGGGCTATTTGAACTGTGACATCAGCAAGAAATCTTTTTTCAACCGCATTAAATAAATTAGTTTTTAAAACAGACAATGGGTTCTCTGAATTATTGCCTAAAGTATGACTATCTCTATTTTTCTTTTTATAAAAAGGAGTTGATAGGTAGTACTCCTTCCAAGAAATTCCCTCTATAAGACTCCAATTATCAAAATCAAATTCTAGTGTTGATCCAGGTGCTAATTCTCTAATACCTTCTAAAAAAGTTTTTCCAAAGTGAAGATCTTTGTATTCAAAATAATGCTCAATTGCAGAATTATCTATTTGAAGTTTTTTACCATATTGTTTGGCAACTTTTTTAATTACGGAGTCCTCTGATGCCACTATTAACAAATCATTATCGTGGAAGAAATACATAGGTTTTTTTCCAAAATGATCTCTAGCGCCAAAAAATTTTCTTTTTTTTCGATCAATAAACAAAAATGAATAAAACCCGCTTTCGTTTTTTATTGAATCAAAGTCATCTTGTTCGAGACTGTGAAATAATAGCTGGGTATCGCTTTGAAAGGATCTTGAATATAAAGATTCACCAATCTCACGAAAATTATAAAGCTCACCGTTATAAACAAGAAAATTATCTTGACTAGAGTAAGGTTGATTAGAGTGTATTGTTAAATCTTGAATGCTCAAACGCCAATGACGTGATCTACACCAATTAAGATCAACTTCTTCAGAATGATCTGGTCCTCTATGTTTTAAAAGCTGTTGGTCAATTTCTAGTGTTTTTTTATTTCGACTTGAGACGAATAGATATCCACACATTATTGTAACTCCATAAGCCAAAAACGCTTTTCCACAGATTTAGTAATTTTAAAACCAAGTTTAAAATTTAGATTAATATTTTTGTAATTATTTATCCTTGTTACCGCGCTTATCCTTTTGATTTCTTTTACGTTTTTTTTTATAAATTCTATAAAAAAATTTGACATTGAAATGGCTAAGCCTTTACCTAAAAAATTTTTATTTCCAATATATTTGCCAATCTCATAACCATGATTTGATAATGATATATATACAACACCTACATATTCTCCACTATCTTGGTGTTGAAGGATAAAATCAATTCTTTGAAGTAAGTCATATTTTTTTAAAAATTTAATGTGCATTTCTTCGGTTATCGGTTGGGTATTGCGCATATTGTTTAATACGTGTTCTGCGTTGCGCATTTTAAGTAACTGTTTGATATTTGATGAAGGTAGCCATAACCATTTATAAGCATCACCTGAGCTAGAAACAAAATCGTCGGGAACTTTATTGTTTGTAATTAATCTAGATTTAATTTTTGTGATATCGCCATATTTCAAGTTGTCATAATTTGTCATAAT
>PAHI01000076.1 GCA_002705575.1 Fidelibacterota bacterium
ATGTATTCGCTGGGAATACTTTAACTTTACAATTATAATCAGATAATATTCTCAAGATATTAGTTTTAATTCCAAAATCTAGTGCAGCAATTTTATACTTTTCAATAGGAAATAAATGTGTTGAGTTTTTAATGTATAAATTGTTAAACAAACTATTTTTATCTGATAGTTTTGCCCCATAATGAAAATTTCCGTATTGGTTATGTTCAGGTAATAAGACAAAAGATGGGATAGATATATGGTGTATTTTTTTCCATATTTTAATATCATGCATGGAACCATTTCGATATATGGTGTTTTCCCATTTTATAGGAATTCTGATGTTTATACCTTGCTGAGTTTCCTTGATTATTGAGTCTATGTAATAATTTAAATTTTCATCATTAACTTTTGAGAATATTTTTTTTTGTCGATAGCTTTCATATAGTTCTTTTTTATTATTATAAAACATTTTTTTTTTATTAGTAATTTTAATCATCGGGTGAAATTTGTCAATTAAATTTAGTTTATATAATATTGTATATATTAAACTTCTGAATCGAGACGTTATTACTGGATCTAGTAAAAATATTTTTTTAAAAGTACCAGGACTTTGAATCTCAATTAATAAAATCATAATAGCACCCATAGAATGACCAATACCTATTGAACCTTTTAACATGTTTTGATTTAAAAATTGAATTGTATCATTTTTAAAAATATCCCAACCTTTGATCGAATTAGGGTTTATTTCAGTGCCCCAAAAAGGTCTTTGATACATTGCGTGAACTTCTAAAGTATTAGATAGATTTTTTAGAAAAGGCGTATAGGCTTTTGGAGATATGCAGCCTCCGTGTAAAAAAAGAGTTTTTTTAAGTGTATCATTTTTTTTATAGAGAATATGTGGAATGTTTTGATTCAAAAAAAATATTGTAGGCTAATCTTTTTCTTTTACAAATTGAGTTCCGTCCCATTTAAATCCATCGTATTGAAATCCTGAAAAATCTTCAATTTTTGTAATACTATTTTCTGCTAAATATCTTATAAATTGTCCTTTTACTGATTTTCCAAAGTGTCCTGCAGCTACTTTTTTACCTTTTGAAATAACTAAAAAATCAACCTTAAATATATTTTTTTTGTTTGGGGTATAAGCTTTTCTATGAACTTGTGGAAGTAAGTCAATTATAAAATCTTCTTTATTTAATGTTTCTGTTAATACAGGCCTCCAATGATGTTGTAAAGATAAGACATTCATTTTTAGTTTATAGTTAGGTATTGGAGTTAAAGGTGATACCATGCCAAATAGTCCACTAAATATTAATATGTTGTTTTCCATGTAATTTTGTGNTTTTTTAGATAAAGTTTTCCAGTTTATATTTTCATAAACAACTCCAGTATATCTATCTATCGCAGGTGCACATTTAGATTTAAAAACAGCCTGATTTTCTCTGTGAAACAAAACCGATTTTTCTTGAGAAGTCCCATAAATTGATCTTAAATCTTCTTCATCAATTAACTCTAGCAAATTAACAACTTGCTTTACTTCTTTTTTGTAGTCGAAGTTTGTGTCTTCGAACTTAAGGTTCATAGGGTTTGCTATTTTAGCCTTACCTTCACTTGCAGGAATTAATATTTTCATTTTAGTAATTTTTATTTTGTTGAGTGTAAAATTTATTAAATATTAATTTATTTTCACATTAATAATTAAATTTAATGAATCATAGAAGTCTTGATTTATATAATAAAGGTTATTTAGAGTTTTTTTAGTTTCCCGTATTTTACCTAAATTAAAATAGCATTGTCCTAGCTTAAATAGAGCATCTGCATTATCAGGCTCATTTTTAATTAGTTTTTTAAAATACCTGGCTGCTGACTTATACTCTTTCATGTAATAATAGCATAGCCCTATATAGTAATCTGTTTCATTGTTAGATTCTTTAAAGTTTAAATATAAATTAAAATATTTTAATGCACTTTCATATCTAGATAATTTTAAATATGAAAGACCTACCATAAAGTTTGAATCTGAGTCGTGAATGTTATAGTTTAAAAAATAATAATTAGCTTGTTCGTACAATTCAAGCTCAAAATATGTTACTCCTATTTGATATTTTATAAGTTCGTTGTTTTCATCAAGCTTTTCAGCATTTTTAAAAGAAATAAGAGCCTGAAAATAGCTTTTATTTTTAACATAAGATAGCGCTAATGCATAAAAAATATTTTCACTCCCCCCATCACAATCAATTACACTGTTGTAATAATATATAGATTGTTCGTATTGTTCAGCTTTATAGTAAATCTCTCCAAGTTTTTTCATAACATCAATGTTATCGTTTTCAATTAATAGAATTCTTTGATACATATTTACAGCGCTATCATACAATTCAAGGCTATTAAATGAGATTGCTAGTCGTTCAACATACATTAAATTATCAGTATTAATATTAATTAGTCTATTATATGTGTCAATTGCTTCTCTATAACGTTCTTCTTTGAAAAAAATATCACCTAGCATGGCTAAAATTTCTTCAGAATCAGGATATATCGAAAAATGTTCTTTAAGTGGGTTTATTGCATCTTTGTAAAGTTCCATGTTATACAATAAACGTCCATATTTAATATTTAAATCATTAAAAGAGGTCTGGTATTGTTTTGCTTTTTTATAATATAATAAAGATTGATCATATTGAAGAATTTCCTCATTTATAGATCCAAGATAATAATATGCATCAGCATATAAATCATTAATTAAGATTGTTTTTTCAAAAGCATCTAGTGCAAAGTTATATTTATCAAGACCCATATATGCGAGTCCTAAATAATAATATGCATCGGCATTATTTGGATTTAATAATAAATATTGTGTTATTTTTGATCGAGCTTTTTCGTATTGAGATGAAGACAAATAAATTTTACCCAGTTCTATATAAGGCTCTACAATATAAGAATCTAGTGAAATTATTGTTTTAAATGTATTAATGGCATTATTTGTATGTCCACTAGCTAAATAACAATTAGCGATTTTTAATCGGAGATTTATATCATCTTTTTTATTTAGCAATATTCTAAAATAATAAAAAGCTGCATCATTCCAATTGTTTTTTGAGAAGTGAATATCCCCTAATAATTCGAGACCTTTATGATCTTGGGGGTTATTTTCATTATATTGATTAGCAAATATTAGAGCATTATCATATTGGTCTAGTTTTAAATTTAATATAGATATAAAAAAATCAGATTTAATATCTAGAGTATCGTATTTCGCCTGATTGATAAATTCAGGCATTAGATAGGAAGTGTTTAAACTATCTAAAATTTCAATATTATAGTAATAGTCTAGGTTGATGTTATTTGATTCAAAAAATAAACTATTAGTTAAGCTTTCTACAGATTGAGCAAACAAATCTTGATTAAATGCAGTTTTTGCATCGTTTATTTCTCTATATATTAAATTTTCTTTTTCTTCTTTTATATTTTCTTCAAAAGTTTCAAAAGTTATCAGATTATATTTTAATGAATCTGGTAAATTTTTGTTATGAATTGTAGAAATAGTTTCAATTTTATTTATAGTAGCATCTAGCTTTAATGTATCATTTTTTTCATAATAGATTAATCCTAAATCATTGAGCGGATCTTTCATTAAAAATTGATTTTTTAACATTGTTTCACTATAGCTGTTGATTGATTTTAAAAGATATTTTTCAGATAAATTATATTGATTGATTAACATATAAAGGCGGCCAATTTTATAAAAATAATTAGATATATATTCTTGACTATAAACATCTGAAAAATGAGATATTTCTGTAATTTCAATCAAGGTATTTATCGCGCTTAGTGTGTCGCCAACAGCGAGGTATTTTTCTGAGAGTGATTCTAATTCTTTAATTGTATCTATTGTATCGATGTAATAAAATTTTGAATCTTCTGGGCTATCAGAAGATATTAGGATGGCAATTAATATAGCTATAACACATTTCATTTAGAATTAATTTTAATATGATTTGTAATGAAATTTGTTCCTTTCAATTCTTGAATATTTTTGTATAAATTTATAACCGATTATTTAATTCAAATACCATAAAATGCAATAAGATGAAAAAGTTATTAAAATTAAACCATTCTTGGATGATTGATTCTTGGAAAAAATATCACATATCTCAGTGTCCAAATTGGCCTGTAGACAAATTAAAAAATGTAATAGAATTAATTAATTCCTTTCCTCCTCTAGTACCAATTCATGAGATTATAAGTCTAAAGAAACAGCTTAAAAATGTAGCAAGTAAAAAAGCGTTTATTTTATTGGGAGGAGATTGTGCAGAAACTTTTGCTGATTTTAAGCATGAATTGATTGAAAATAAATTAAAAATAATTTTTCAAATGTCTTTAATACTTAGCTATAATTTACAAAAACCAATTATTAAAATTGGCAGAATGGCCGGTCAGTTTGCAAAGCCAAGATCTTCAATGAGTGAAATTAAAAATAAAGTTATTTTACCTTGTTATATGGGAGATGCCGTAAATAGTAAAGAATTTGATAATAAAGCGCGTACCCCAAATCCAGATAGATTAATTAAAGCATATAATCAATCAGCTGCTACTTTGAATTTACTACGTTCATTAACTGAAAAAGATATATACGATATAGTATCAGATTTTAATTCAACTAAAATAACAAAAATTGAAAGAATTAAGAGCTCACTAAGTTTTGTAAAAAGTATACATAATAGAGAAATGTATAAATATTTTTTTTCCAAGGATTTTTTTACTGCTCATGAATCTTTGTTGTTAGACTATGAGGCATCTTTAACCAGGCAAGACAATAAAGGTTTATGGTATAGTAGCTCTTCTCATATGGTTTGGTTGGGATATAGAACCAACTATCCTGATTCTGCTCATATAGAGTTTTTATCAGGCGTTGAAAACCCCATAGGTATTAAAGTTGGCCCAGAAACTGATTTAAAAGCTTTAATATATAGTATACAAAAATTGAACCCTAAAAATGAAATAGGCAAAATAATCTTAATATTAAGATTTGGTATAGGTACAGTAGAGAATAGTATTTTTGAGTTAATTCACTTAATTAAAAACAATTCTTTAAACGTTTTGTGGATGTGTGATCCTATGCATGGAAATACTTTTAAAACAAAAAAAGGAATTAAAACCAGAGAATTTGATGATATTGTTAATGAATTAAAATGCTTTTTTAAAATTTTAAAATTAAATGATATTTATTCATCAGGAGTTCATTTTGAGCTTACATCAGAAGATGTTACTGAATGTGTAAGTGAATCGTATAATATCAGGCAATCAAATATGCATGAGAGGTATGAAACAGCATGTGATCCTAGGTTAAATAAAAAACAAAGCTTAGATATTGCAACATTAATTACACAATTAATATAAAAGAGGAACATATGGATAAATTAAAAATTACAGGATATGGTGATGACTTAACTATTAATGATGTTAGAATTGGAGATCTTTCTCCTTCTGAACATGAAAATATAGAAAAGGAAAAGGGGGGACAAAATTACAAGCCTCTTGAAAATGTGGTTGTTTCTCACGTCAAAGATTCTTCTACTCTAATATGTAGAAAACCATCTAAAAATAAAATAGAAGCTTATATTGAAGAAGAATTGATTGATGGATTGTGTTGTTATTCAGCCGTTAACCAAGGTCAATTAAATAAAGAAATTGTTGATGCAATAGTTTATCATTTAAAAGATGAAAAATTGCCCACTATCCCTAGATCTATAAGGCATAAATACATGGCAGCTTTTTTATTAGCATCTACAGCAATTACGGGTATGGATAAAGTTGTTCCAAAAGTTGCTGGCGTAGAATCATGGGAGCTAACATTTAAATTATGTCGTAGGTGGGGCTATGAAGTTAAAAAAATACCCCAAAACAAATGTATTATTGTTGGAGCAAAAGGGAATTTTCATGGTCGTTCAGTAGCAGCTGTATCAATGTCAGATGATTTAGAGGCTAGGAGTAATTTTGGTCCATTTGTACCAGGCATAGAATTAGTACCTTATAATGATATCGAAGCATTAGAAGAGTTGTTTAATAAAAAAGGAGAATATATCGCTGCATACTCTGTTGAGCCAATTCAAGGAGAGGCAGGAGTTATCATTCCTGATGATGATTACTGGCCTAAGGTACAAGAATTATGCAAAAAACATAATATTTTATTAGCAATGGATGAAGTTCAAACAGGGTTTGGTAGAACAGGGTTCAATTTTGCACATCAATTATTTGGAGTAAAGCCAGACTTAATGGGTTGCGGTAAAGCTGCAGGAGGAGGAATATTGCCTGTTTCATTTGTTGCAGGTAGAAAAGATGTCATAGATACACTTACCCCAGGCTCTGAAGGTTCAACTTTCGGAGGCTATCCTTTAGCATCTATTGTAGGTGTATATGCAATTAAAGTTCTTGTAGATCATGCTTTGGCAGAAAAAGCTCGTATAAGAGGTTCACAATTAATGAATCATTATGAAGATATAAAAAGTGATTTTCCAGATAAAATAAAAGAGGTTAGGGGTAAGGGGCTTTTAACAGCATTTGAAATGTTTGATAGTCCACAACTTGATGGACATAAGGTATCTGTTGATTTGTTAAATAGAGGAGTTTATGCTAAAGAAACTCATCACTCTACTATACGAATTGCACCAGCTTTAACTATTGAGGCATGGCAAATTGATAATATTGCTGAAGAAATTAGAGCTGTTATAAAATCACTTTGATTATTTATAACTATTTTAATAAAATTTGATACAATGATTCGGTATATAAACATATCATTCATGTTGTTTTTATTTCTTGTGCTTACATCATGCGAATCTTCTAATAGTTTAATTATGGATAGAGGGTCTTATTTTTATAAAAATGAAAATTACAATGAAGCAGCAAATCAATTTAATAAGGTGATTTTAAGTTATCCCCAAAACATTAATTTACTTCGATCAAAAGATATAGAGATATTAGCTCATGCATATCAACAGCTTGCTTTATGTCAATCTAAATTAGCAATATTGTCTAATGATATGACAAATAAAAAAATATACTTTAATGAAGCTATTGAAAATATAAAGAAGGCTGAACGTTTAGTTATAAAGCCTCAAAAACGTGAAGAATACAGAAAGACACATCTTGGTATAAAGTTTCAGTTAGAATCATTATAGTCTTATATTAGAAGTCAAAGCCTATTGAGATATACCACCCTCGATATTCAGATTTACCACTTATTGGATAATATTGCCAAGTATAATCTAACTGCCACGGCATGTTAAAAAAAACAAACCTAGGACCAAATCCATAAGTCCATGACCAACCATCAGAATTATTACTTTCTATTGATAAATCTCCGCCCCAATAATTTTTATCATTAAAATTTGGAAAGTCTTTATTCCAAGTTAAACCAATATCAGTAAATAAAACACCATTCAGCTGTCCTAGCCATTTAATTGTTGGAAAGTAGTATAATAAAAAGGGAAGACGATATTCTAAATTAATGAGCATAACGTTGTTTCCGTTTCTTGCCCCTAAAGGTATTCCCCTTAAAGGATAGATATATTCTGAAAAATAACGATTTGTTCCAAGGACACTATTGTTTGAATTATCTTGCTCGCTAAATATGGCAGGCACACCCCCTAGTTTAAAATTATAGTCACTGTTACCCCAGAATTTTCCAATGAATAATCTGCTAGCAAAGCTTGTCACTAAATTTAGATCTTTATATGATCTTAAATCGATTGTTGCACATCTAAAATAATCAGAATTGTTTGATTTAGGTGTAAAACGATATTTAAGATATAATCTTGTTCCTTTAATAGGATGAAATCCTCTCCATTTTGTATTATCCCAAACATACTTAACATAAGGTTGTAAAATATTTTGACTGCTAGAATATGTCTCATCGACATAATAATTATTAACTGTAAATTGAGTTTCAAGAGTGTGGTGCAAATTAATTGAAAATTCATATCTAGAAAAACGATTTATAGGATATCTAGCTTGGACATCAATACCAAAATCTTCTAATCTAAAATCTGGAACATTAAATAGTTCATTATTAATACCGTTTGATGAGTCAAAATATAAATAAGCATAGTGATAAAGTTTGAAAAACCAATCTAATCTTCTTGGTAATAAATGATATTCAATCATGTAGTCTGAATTTTTAAAATCAACTTCAGCTTCAGTGTTTATATATACCCTATGGTTTCCTAAAATATCACTAAACAATATTTGTGCCATCCCCTGTGTATTATCATATGTAAGGTCTAATGAAAAAGATAATTGCATGAAATCAAGAGTGAATCTTGGTTTATCATAAGAATAAATTGTGTTGTTATAAACTCTATCCTGTTCTTTATCTTCAGTTGGTATTTTTACTTTAGATGAATCTAGATTATTAAAAACAAAATTTTGATAATTGCGTTTATCTAAGGTTTCATTATTTGTTTCTTTATCAGCTGTTCGTACTAACTTTGTGTATGATAAATCATTATTTACCCAATCACTTTTAGGAATTTGAATGTTTTTTTCTAAGTTTTTTAAAGGATTTGAGATGCTGTAAATATTATATCCGGATTCTTCTAATCCGCACAATAGAATTTGATTATTTTTTTTGTTTAAAATAAATTGTGTTATTCCAGTAGATATATTAGTTAAAGCCATTTTTAATGTATCTTGTTTAACATAGATATTACTAATTCCAGATTCATCTGATAAATATATAATAGATTCTCCATCACTTAATTCTTGAGGGTAAGATTCATTGCTTTCAGAATCTGTTATTCTTTTAATTATTCTAGTATCTTTGTTTATTGTATATATATCTTGACTGTCACAATCTATAGTGTTAATTAAACTTTCTTGATTTAGATTGCTGTTTGTAAAGCTGTATTTCTCTCTATTAGATATGAAATATATGGTTTGCCCATTAGTTGACCAGGATATATCAGACTCTGAAAACCAATCATTTGTTAAATTAATTAAATCGTCATTTTTATAATTGTATAGATATATGTCTGACTGGTATCCATTATTTCCTATAAAAGCTATTTCATCATTAGAGCTGTTAGTATTCCAGGCAGGTTGAAAAATACCTTCAAGATCAAACCGAAACTCTTCTAATTTGTCTGTTATTAAATCTAATATAAATAGTACATCTGACTCGCCTGATTTAGCAGAAAAAGTAATTTTTTCTCCATTAGGAGACCACGATATTCCAGGCTTTAAAATATGTAATTCTTCAAACTTGGAACTACTTTCTCCATCAATAATTTTTTTTATAAATTTTCCGTCTATCGTTGAAACAAGATAGATTCCCATATTCCCAGATTTATTAGAATATAAAGCAAATTTTTCTCCTGTGGGTGATATAGATGGAGAAATATTGTAACTATTATTGAGTTTTTTGTGGTCTATAAGCTTTTTACTTATTTCATTTAAATTATTTCTAGATTTAATTTCAGGCCAGTATAAATCTTTAAGATTTTTGTGCCACATATTAAGTAAGTCTTCCATATCTACCCCAAGAGATGCTTCGATTGCTTTTTCTACGGTTCCTTTCCTTTTTATTTCCCAAAGTATTTCAGCAATAATTTCTTCTCCCCATTCACTAGTTATGAAATTCCATATAGAATGTCCTCCCCTATATGCTAAATAACCATTTAATTCATTAAAGTTTGGCAGTTCTCCACCGTTTATTGCTAGATCTCGTGCCCACATTTCTGAGTTAGAGGTCCACTTAGATGCAAGATATTCTGCAAGTCCTTCATTCATCCATAATGGAATTGGTTTTACATTGCTATAAATCATGTTTTTTAAAGTTCCACCATAAAGCATGTCATTTATAAATAAATGAACCATTTCATGATGTATTACATGTTTAAAATCTTTCAGAGAGCCATCAAATGGAATAACTATACGATTTTTATAAAGCTCCGTCACTCCACCTATTCCTTCTTGCATATACGTGGTTACTACATTAGTTTGCTGAAAATCATTATGTGAATTATGTATTATTATGGTATATCGATCTTTTAGTGTCCAATTCATGTAATTAGATATTTTATCATGCGCCACTTGAGTCTCTTGATCAAGGAAATAAGTGTTTTTTTGACCATCTTCATAGAAATAGATGTCAAAATATTTTGTTTGTATGTATTTCCAATCAAATTTTTTATACTGGGCTATATTTTGCCCAAATTGAGCTAAAATAAATTCTCCCAGAAATACAAAAAAAATGAAAATATATGTAGATTTAATTGTCATTTGCTCTCTAAATATATATAAATTCATAATATTTTTGATTAATTGTTTTAAATTCGAGCATGAACTTACCTCTTTTTTTTATATCGGATTCTCATATCGGAATGAAAATAGATTCAAATGAATTAAAAAGGCGGGAAAAATTATTTTCTGTTCTTGATAAAATAAAAGCATCAAAAGGGACTCTTATAATAGGAGGTGATTTTTTTGATTTTTGGTTTGATTTTAATCAAGCTGTGCCAGATTGCTATAAGGATGTTTTTAAAAAATTAGAAGGGCTAAAAAAGGAAGGAATAGAAATTCATTATATTGCAGGCAATCATGATTATTGGGATTTTGGATGTTTTGAGTCACGATTTGCGAAATTTTTTCATAAACGAGATTTAATTATTGATGATTTTAATTGTAAGATTTTAGTTACTCATGGAGATGGTTTGCTAAAAGATGATTATAGTTATAGGTTTATGAAAAAAATTATTCGAAGCAAAATTTTTATAACTTTTTTTAAACTGTTATCAAACAAAATAGGATATAAAATTGGTGGAAAGATTTCCAATACAAGCAAAGATTATCATCATTTTGATGATAGGAGTATTGAAATAAAGAAAGAGATGAAGGAATTTGCTATTAAAAAATGGAAAGAACAATTTGATGTGATCCTTATGGGACATTACCATCAAAAAGAAATAGTTGAAGGAAATTCGTCAAAAAAATTAATATTTTTAGGAGATTGGCTTAAGCATTTTAATGTCACCAAATTTGATGGGCAAAATTGGAGTCAATTTTCTTGGAATGAATTGTAAATTTATTTAGTTTTAACGCTATACTGGGTTTTTTTAAACAAAATTGTAGTATTAATTTATGAATATGAAAAAAGTTCTATTTAAAATATGTTATCTGTCAACTTTGCTTTTCGTTTATAATTGTGCGAGTCCTGATTTTTATTCTATAGAAGATATAGAAAAAGAAAAGGCAAAATTAGATAAAGGTAAATCTAAGTCAGCTGAAAAGTTGCTATTGATATATAAAGATGTTGAGCAACCCTACAATGTAAGGTTAGCGGCTTTGAGATCATTAGAAGATAGTGAGTTACCATTTGTAGTTGAATCAATAAAAAGTTCAGTAGCAAATGGAGATTTGTTTGAACTGGATATGATTAATCAATCGATTGTTATGCTTTTAAAGTATAATGATTCAAGTGCTACTCAATCCCTTATTGATTGTCTTAAGATGACTGAATCAAAAATAATGGATGTTAGAGAAAATATCGTTAATACAATTAATACGATGGGAAGTGAAGATGAAGTGTTGACATTGGTTGAGCTATATGAAGTAAGTAAGATTAATCATCAAAGAATGAATGAGCTTTTAGCGCTAACCCTAGGTACAATTGGAGATGACAAAGTAATTCCAATATTAATGGAAATCGTTACTAATAAAGATTTGAGTATTAATGTTAGAAGTCAAGCTATTGAAGTTTTAGCTAAGAAAAACTCTACTGATTTAGTAGACTATTTTGTTGAAATTTTAGATGATCCAAGCTCAAATGATGAATTAAGCAGATTCACAGATATGATTTTTGAAGATTTTGAAGATCCTAGAATGATGATGTCTTTAGTAGAGTCATATCAATTAGGTAAATCGGAATATTACAGATTGCTAAACTCCTTAATTTCTGGAATGGAATATTATCAATCGCCCGAGATTAGTGATGCACTTTTAGACATTGCTAAAAATCAGGAAAACCCTCATCATATTAGGATTAAAGCAATTAACGCATTATCAGAATTTTCAGATGAATCGATTGTCAATGAGATGTTATCGATGTTACAAAAGCCAGGAAATTATAAATATTATAATGAAATAATACAGTTGATTGAAAAAACGGATTCAGATATAGATGTTGATGAAAACTTAAGAAGAGCTGCTTTTCAGGCAATGCAGAATCATGTAGGGAACTAATGAAGAGAAAATTTCATATATTTATTGTTGGCTTGTTTTTAATCTGTTTGAGTGGCTGTTCATCTTTAAATAGATTGAACCCGTTTAGCAAACAAGATAGTAAGCAAAACATTAAAGAAGAGTCTGAAGCCGTCAAAGCTGATGAAGTTTTAGATTTCGATGATATTAATATTGAAGAAAATAAGACAACCAACATACGTGAGTCCGAGCCTTTTTATCCAATTGATGAAACAGTAGAAGATATTCAGGAACAAATTAATAATTTAAAATCAAGAGTAATCGAGTATGAATCTAAAATTAATCGAGTTGCATTAGACCCCGATTTATTAAAAATGATTAAAACACCATTAATCAATCATGAAATTGAGCTAAGCAATGGTACTCTTGTACAAGGATCTATATTGCAAGAAGATATAGATAGAGTTATTTTAAAAACTCAAATTGGTCAAATTAGAATTGAAAAATCAGATATAATATCAATTAAGGAGATTGCTCCAAATTCACCTAATCTTGTTTTTGAATCTGAGCCAGAACAAAAAATTTACGATGGTAAGAGAGTTTTTGAAGGAACAGTTTTAAATGATGGCATGAGGAGGTCAGATTTTACTCGTGTTGTTTTTTATCTTTGGGATGAAGATACTAACTTAATTGCTTCTGATTCTGCGTTTGTAAATGGATCAGTAAATCAATATTCATCGGGAATTATAACAGATAGCGCTGTTGAGTCTGGCAATTATGCATCGTATAAAGTGTCTGTATCCATCCAGGATACTGCAGATATCAGATACATTACAAAAGAAATTCATTTTAATATATACGATTAAAATATTTTTTAATGTCGTTATTTATGAATGATAAAATAAAAATATTGTTTTTACTTATTTTGGTATGTTTTTCAATTCATATTTTTAATAATAAAATAAATTCAATCCCTCCAATTGGTAGATTTTTAAATCCATTCCATGGTTATATTGTTACAGCTAATAAAAGTCAAATTTATATAAATAATTTAGCATTAAAAGATTCTGTAGAGGTGGTGTGGGATGAGAATGATTTCCCTCATATTTTTGCAAAAAATGATTCAGATTTATATATGGTTCAGGGATATATTGTTTCTTCAGATAGGCTATGGCAAATGGATTTTATAACTCGCCTTCACGCTGGAAGATTATCTGAAATAATAGGTAATAATGATAGTGTCTTAAAAAATGATAAATTTATGAGACGTATTGGGATTACAGAGTCAGCAAAGAGCTCTTTGTTTGCTACTGCATATTGCGTTAATCAAGAAAACTTAAAATATCAGGATTGGGATGGTCTTTCAGATTGTCCTTCAGGCTACCAGTTAGTTGTTAAGGAACCAGAAGTTTATGATATGCTAGTTTCTTATTCTATAGGTATAAATAAATATATTCAGTCTTTAAGCTATAGAGATTTACCTATTGAATATAAGATATTAGATTATTCTCCAAATCTGTGGACACCGTTAAGAACCTGTCTTCTATTAAAAGCTATGTCTTTAGATTTAACAGGAAGAAATACAGATATTATATATACAAATTTAGTTAACACTTTTGGCAAAGATAAGGCAGATTTTTTATACTCTGAAATCCCCTATAATAATACTCCAATAATAGCTAGGGAGGATTTTAGTAAAATAGAAAACCCTATACTTCCATTATGTGATGATGAATTATCCATTGATTCAGAATCATTAGAAGTATTTAATATGTATAATGTTAATAATCCTGGTATAGGCAGTAACAATTGGGCAGTTCATAAAGATATGGCTAAAAAAGGACATGCTATTTTAGCTAATGACCCTCATTTAGGATTAAATTTACCAAATGTCTGGTATGTTATGCATTTGTCCACTCCAGAGCAAAACGTAATGGGAGCAACAATGCCTGGAGCTCCAGGCATTTTGTCAGGATTTAATGATTATATTGCTTGGGGTGAAACTAATGCGGCAGCAGATGTTTCTGATTTTTATCATATCAAAATAGATTCAAGTAATTTTAATAATTATATACTTGATAATAAGTCAGTACCATTTAAAAAGAGAGTAGAAAAATATTATATTAGAGGAGATGCATTGAATTTTCCGCAAATTTATTTTGATACTATAAAGTCAACACATCATGGGCCTATTCTTACAGATACTAAAAATGATAATTTTGATAGTGGTTTAAGCAGTATATATTATGACGTTAATCTTGCATTTAGGTGGTCAGCACATGATTCAAGCAATGAAATTAAAGCTTTTTATGATATTAATCATGCTAAGGATTATGAAGATTTTGAGGATGCTTTATTAGGCTATAAATGTCCTGCTCAAAATTTTGTATATGCCGATATTGATGGAAATGTTGCTATGCACCATAATGGGAAAATACCTATAAGGTGTGAAGAATATGGAAAGAGTATTTTACCAGGACATTTGTCAACTTATGATTGGAAAAATTTTATTCCATATGAGCATCTTCCTAAAGTAAAAAACCCTAAAAAAGGTTATGTTAGTTCTGCTAATCAATATCCTATGGTAGAATCATATCCATATTATTTTCCTGGCAATTTTTGGCCATCATATAGAGGAAGCAGAATTAATGATTTGCTAGATTCTATGATTTCAAAGGGAGTAACAATAGATGATATGAAAAAAATCCAAAATGATGACTACAATAAATTTGCTGAAGATATTTTGCCCAATTTGTTGCTTTCTCTAGAGCAAAATGAATTATTTATATCAGATTCAATTTATTTAGAAATACATAAGCATTTAAAAAAATGGAGTCTAAGGCCAGTTCATGATAAAGATAAGTTCGAACCAATAATTTTTGATAAATGGTATGAAAACCTAAATCATTTAACCTGGGAAGATTTGTTTTCAGATAATAAAAATAATTTTGTGAATATAAATCGTATATATCCTTTATATGATAAATTAGCTAAACTAATCGAAAATCAGGATTATTGGAATTCAGAGTGGTTTGATGATAGCCGAACGGATAAAAAAGAAAATTTTCATGATATTGCCTATCAATCATTCAAAATGACTATAGATGATTTGCTTAAAAATGAAAATTTAAGAGATAAAAAATATAAAAATTGGAAGTATTCAGATTATAGGGGCACTAGTATACATCATATGTTGTCATCAGATAGGTTTGATTCATTTAGCAGGATAAATATTAAAACAGGTGGCTCAAAATGGGCTCCAAATGCAATGAAAAAAAAGTTTGGACCTTCATGGAGATATATTGTTGAAATGAAAAAGGATTCAATTTATGCAATTGGTATATATCCTGGAGGTCAATCTGGAAATCCAGGAAGTTTAAATTATGATAACTTTATTGATAAGTGGAAAGATGGTGAATATTTAAATTTAAACTTTACATACTATAAAGATAGAAGTAGCTTAAAAGGAAGAAAAATGGTTTTTTATAATGGTAGCTAAATATTTATTCATTTATACAGTAGGAACATATGTGCTGTGTTCTTATTTCCCTTGGTGGACTTTGGCTATTATTGCAACTTTAATAGGGTTCTGCTCTAGCAGTCTAAAGAGTGGTGTTTTTTATTCTGTTATACCCGTAACTTTAGCATGGTCTATCAAATTAATAGAAAATTTTTTCGTTCAGGATCATATTATTTTAAATAAAATAAAAATTTTCATGAATTTAAATTCGTTTCAACTAATTTTGTTAACGCTGATGATTCCTATAATTGTAGGATGTATATCATCTGTGTTTGGATATAAGCTAAAGGAAGTGATTAAAAGTGAAGAATAAAATTGAAGAGTTAATTAAGTCCCAATTAAATGTATCAGCTATTGAGATTGTGGATTTTAGTGCAAAACATAAAGGTCATAAGGGCAATGATGGGGGTGGACACTTCCAAGCTGTTATCATAAGTGAAGATTTTGAGGGACTTACTCTCATTAAAAGACATCAAAAGATTTATTCGATACTCGGTGATTTGTTGAAAAAAGAAATTCATGCTTTTTCTATGAAAACATACACACCTGAGGAATTTAAAAATATAAAATAAATTCTTGAATAAACTCTTTCCCATTGTATTTGCTTTATTGTTCTTTAGTTGTGATTCAAATCCTGTTACTACATTATGTGATGAAAGTAATGAGGTTGAGTTATGGGGACAATGTTACAATATTGAGCAAACAACTTCTTTAGATATAGAAGGACTTCCAATACATAAATGGGATGGTGCACTTACAGGTGAAATTCCACCAGATATGGGAAAACTCATAAATTTAACTATTTTAAATTTATCCCATAATCAACTCACTGCAGAGATACCACCTGAGATAGGGAGCCTTACGAATTTATCAAGTTTAGATGCCCAGAATAATCAACTTACTGGAGAGATACCACCTGAGATAGGGAACCTGACGAATTTAGTTCTTTTGGGTTTATATGGGAATCACCTTACAGGTGAAATACCTCCTGAAATAGGAAATCTTACAGATTTATATTTTTTATATTTAAATTATAATCAACTTACAGGAGAGGTGCCACCAGAAATATGTAACATAGGTGATAGTACTCCAGAGGTAGGTAACAACAAACTCTGTCCACCCTATCCATCTTGTATATCTCAAGATGATATAGATTCACAAGACACTTCAAATTGCGCCGAATAATGAATAAACTTTTTAATTTTGAATACTAAACAAACCAATAAAATCTATCTTAAGAAAGATGTTGAAGATAAAACTTGGAATAAGATTAATCAACATTGCAAAAATCAATCAGTAAGTGATATAAATTCAATTGTAGATTGGCTAGTAAAAAAGTTTAATATTGATATTACGCTTGATCAGGATATTATAAGTGGATACATATCTGATTATTCAAATATGAAAGGTAGAGCAATAGGTCTTTTTCGACCTAAGAATGATAGAGAGGCCTCAATTGTTATTAGAGTTTTTTATCTTATTAAAATGCCCTATACAATTTCAGCAGGAAAAACAAATCTTACAGGCAGCGCAACACCTATGGAAGGTTTCGTGCTTAGTATAGAGAATTTAAATCAGATAAAACCATTTGTGAAAGATGACACTATTACATGTTCAACAGCAACGTATCTGGAGGATATGAGAATAGAAGTACTTGCACAATCAAAAGGTAAATACTATTATCCTGTTGATCCTACTAGTCGAAAAGAAGCAATGGTTGGAGGTACGATATCATGCAATGCTTCAGGGTTTGTTCCTGGATTTAAGGGCGCTACAAGGCACTGGGTAAATGGACTGAAAGTAATTATGCCAAATGGTTATTATGTGGATTGCAAAAGAGGAGAATATATATCTTGTGATTCTAAATTCTTTCTAAATGAAAAAGAGCTTGTTCTTCCTAAATATAAACGCCCAAAAATTAAAAATGCAAGTGGTCCATATACTTGTTACGATGAAGAAATAGATTTTATAGACTTTATGGTTGGGAGTGAAGGTCTTTTTGGGTTAATGACAATGTGCTCATTTAATTTAGATGTAAAGCCGAAAAATTTTTTAGATTTTTTCATTGTATTAGATTCAGAGGATTATGCTATTAAATTTTATGATTACTTAAGTAAGGTTCTTGATGGAGAATTAAGTAAGCTTAATGCATTAGAATATTTTGGTTATAATTCTCAAAAATATTTAAAAAATAAAGAGTATTTTTTTAAAAATGAAAATGATGTAGGAATATATCTTCAAATTCCACTATATAATAAATCTGTTGAAGAAGGATGTGAGTTTTGGTTTAATATATTATCTAAATCAAAGTGTAATGTTGAGTTAGATAAGATTTTTGTTTTAAATGACAAAAAGAGTTGGGATTTATTTTTTGAAGCACGACACTCAATGCCGGAATTAGCATTTCAAGAAACAAAAAAAGTAGATGGAATTAGTGTAATTACAGATACTATTGTTCCAAATGAAAACTTTAAAGAATCATTATTTAAAATTCATAAAGTAATAAGAGATGCAAAAATTGAATATTTGCTGTTTGGGCATCTTGGAGATTGCCATCTTCATTTTCATCTAATCCCTGGTAAAAACCAACAGGAAAAAGCCTTTGGAGTATATAATGAAATTGTAAAAATTTCATCTAATTTAGGAGGTGTGTATTCAGCTGAACATGGCACAGGTAAGAGAAAAAAATCTGATTTCTTAAACTGTTATGGCATGCAGGCGGCTAATGAGTTAAAGATTTCTAAATTATGTTTGGATCCAGACATGATATTAAATAGGGGCAATATAATTGATTAATAATTATAATTTTTTTGTGTATAAAATTTATTAAATTAATAGTATGAAATTAAAAGGCATAGATTATTTAGATATATCAGGTCATTTTTCTGAAGAAGAAATCATGACTCAGCACAATACTCGAGATTTTGTTGAAAAGGAAATCAACCCTATAATAGATGAATATTTTCGCGATGGTAAGTTTCCAAAAGAATTGATTCCTAAATTTGCTGATATGGGTTTTTTGGGAATAAATCTACCAACAGAATTTGGAGGTGGAGGAATGTCAAATATAGCATATGGCCTTGTATGCCAAGAATTAGAAAGATGTGATTCTGGTATTCGTTCATTTGTTTCTGTTCAAGGTTCATTGGTTATATATCCTATATTTGCATATGGCAGTGATGAACAGAAAAAAAAGTGGTTGCCTAAATTAACTTCTGGTGAAGCAATTGGTTGTTTTGGCTTAACAGAGCCTGACTTTGGATCCAATCCTGGAGGAATGCAAACAAAAGCAGTTAAAGTAGATGGTGGCTACAAAATCAGTGGAACTAAAATGTGGATCACAAATGGTTCAATAGCAGATATTGCAATTGTTTGGGCTAAAACTGAAGATGGATTGGTTCGTGGATTTATAGTTGAACAAGGCATGGAAGGTTTTTCTGCTCCAATAATGAAAAACAAATGGTCATTAAGAGCTTCAGTTACATCTGAATTGGTCTTAGATAATGTGTTTCTTCCAGATGAAAATTTATTACCTAATGTTAAGGGAATGAAAGGTCCTTTAGGCTGTTTAACGCAGGCTAGATATGGAATTGGTTGGGGAACAGTTGGGGCTGCAATGGCAGTTTATGAAGCGTCTTTGAAGTATGCTAAAGAACGGATTCAATTTGATAAGCCCATTGCGTCATTTCAATTAGTGCAAGATAAACTTGTATGGATGCTAAATGAGATTACAAAAGGACAGCTTATAGCATTGCAAGTTGGTAAAAATAAAGATGATAAAACTCTTAAATTCCAACAAGTTTCTCTTATAAAGAGAAATAATGTTTGGGTTGCAAGAGAGTGTTGTAAGCTTGCTAGAGAAATCCATGGAGGAAATGGAGTTTCTGGAGAATATCCTATTATGAGACATATGATGAACATTGAAAGTGTTTATACATATGAAGGTACTCATGATATGCATACCCTTATTCTAGGAAATGACATAACAAATATTCCTGCTTTCGAATGATTGATATCATTCAAGAAAAACAGATACAAATTTTAAAATTAAATAGACCTAAGGTAAATGCAATTAATGAAGAGCTTATTCAAGCATTATCTGATAATCTTGATTTATTAGAATCCAATAATAACATCAAAGGAATTATAATAACTGGAGAAAATAATATTTTTTCTGCTGGCCTTGACCTTATTGAGTTATACTCTAAAGATAGAGATTATATGAACCACTTTTGGTCTTTGTTTTCTAATTTATTAATTAAAATATACAGTTATCCTAAAATTGTATTTACTGCAATATCTGGTCATAGTCCTGCTGGAGGAACGGTTATTTCAATTATGACTGATTATCGTATTATGAGTAGAGGTAATTTTTTGATTGGATTAAATGAAGTTGCAGTAGGATTGAGTATGCCTATATCAATAGGAAGGGTATTTCAGAGTTTACTTGGAGAAAGAGTTGCAGAAAAAATGACTCTTAAAGGACAACTAGTAAATCCAGAAAAAGCGCAGAAAATTGGCTTAATTGATGAAGTTGTAGAGTCTGAGAAATTATTAAATTATACTGTTGATACTATGCAACAATGGCTTAAACTACCTTATCAAAAACAGATTGCTAGTAAATTATCTTTAAGAAAAAATGTTATAGATATTATGAAAAAAGCAAACAAGGATAATGATGAATTTATCAATGCCTGGTTTAGTGATGAGTGTAGAAGTACTATGAAAAGCATTATTAGCAAACTTTCAAAAAAATAGGTTTTTTAAAACATAGAATTAACTATAAATTTATATAATATTTGGCCCGTTCGTCTAGTGGTTAGGACTCAGGGTTTTCATCTCTGCAACAGGAGTTCGATTCTCCTACGGGCTACAAAAAGCCTAGTTTTTAACTAGGCTTTTTTTTATTTTGCTAATTAATAAAAGAGGTGTTAATGAATATTAATTTACAGAGTTTTTTATTAGGTGTTTTAGTTTGCCTTGTATTTGTTGTTTTCTCTGGCGGTATTTTAAGCCCAAAGCATCTTAAAGTTAGCTCTATTGAAATTATAGATGATGGTGAAAACAGCGGATATCTTGTAATTAAAAATATTGATAAAAATGTTGTCACATATTTAGGTGCAAGTAAAAGTGATAGAGGTCTGCTTACTTTAAAAAATAAAAATGGTGATACAAAAATTAATATTAGCTCTAATGATGATGGCGGATATTTAAATGTATTCAATTCTGATAACTCTCAGTCTTCGTTTATATATAAAAATAATGATTAATAGAATTTTAGATTAATTATGTTAGGCATAATAAAAAGTTATCTATTTGCTTTTAAATATGTAATTAGTTTTGCAACTAAAAAAGTTGGTTCTAATTCGTATTCAGAAATATTAGAAAAATATAAAGGCCTTGATGGTAATCAAGTGCCTATGAAGATTTTTTATCCAAAGATTAAAACAAAAAAAACTGTAATTATTTTTCTTGGAGCTTCTCCAGATGGAGAAAATCATAAGGCTATTAATCTGCTTGCTAAGATTATGGCAAAATCAGGATATAATGTTTTTGTACCGAGGATTCCGCCATTAAAAAAACTAGATATTTCAAATAAGAATGTAGATTGGATTGCATATATATATGACTTAATCCAATCTCGAGAAGATGTTGATTCTAATTATATCATTGCATTAGGAATTAGCTATGGTGCTGGTATGCTTTTAAAGGCATCCTTAGATAAAAGAATAAAGAAGAATCCCCCTAAGTCTATTTACCTATATGGTGCTGGTTGTAATACTGAAACAATATTAAGATTTATAACTAAAGGAGAGTTCATTGTTAATAATGAAGTTAATAAAATTAAGCCTCATGATTGGGGTCTGACGGTATTTTTTCATCACTTTATAGATGATATGGGTTTTGGATTTAACAGTAAGAACATAAAAGAGGTTATAGAGCTAAGGATTAACAATGATAAGATTGAAGCACAAAAAAAATTGGAAAAATTAAACAGCAGGGAATTTGCTATAGCGAATTCAATAATTTCAGGTAAAATTATACCTGAAGTTCAAGTAATTGTTGATAATATTTTAAAAAATAAGAGTCAATATATTAAGGATTTATCATGTAGGAGTATTTGCGGACATATAACTTCTAAAGTATTTATATTGCATGGTGCAAATGACTCTATGATTCCTTATACAGAAAGTATCCAGATCAATAAATTAATTCCTAATTCAGAGTTATTAATTTCATATTTATTTGAGCATAAAGGTATTTCTACTAACAGAGGTGTGCTATTTAAATTAAAAGAGATTCTAAGATTAATAAAATTTTTATCAAAATTTTATAGATATAATGAAAGTTAAAACATTTATAGGTGGATTTGATAATAATTTATCATATTTATTATGGTGTGAAAAAACGAGATTAGCAGCGTTAGTGGATACATCAGTAGAACCATTAGAGATTTTAGAGTTTATAGAAAGTGAAGATCTGATTTTAGAAAAAATATTAATCACACATACACATCATGATCATATAAAATATATAAGTGATTTCAAGTATAAATTTCCTATTATAAATATCTTATTACACCCAAATCCGATCAATAAAATTGGGAGTCATTATTCAACCTTAGAGCACAATGAAGTTATATGTGTCGGTAAACATTTATTAACTACATTGCATACTCCTGGACATTTTTCTGATAGTATTTGTTTTTGGAATAAAGAAGAGGGCTTTATTTTTACAGGAGATACTGTTTTTATTGGTCGAACCGGTCGTACTATAGGATCTAATAGTTCTATTCAAGATTTATACAAAAGTGTTTATAAGGTTATTTTATCGTGTCCTCATGAAACAATTATATATCCAGGTCACCACTATGGATATAAGCCATATGATACTATAGATTCAAATATTAAAAACTCCTCCTTTTTTCAATGTTCTAATTTTAATGAGTTCAAAAAAGTTATGGAAAAATTTGAGAAAAGTAAAAACAACAATAAATAAATTTTAAAATAACAATAAAAAACCTTGCTTTTCTCGAGGGGAATTGATAGTATTAAGGGTCGAATAAACTTACAATATAATTAAATTATGAAAATTTAATTATTAGAGGAGAAAAATTATGGCAGAAAAAGTAAAAACAACCAGTGTAACAAAAGAAAAAGGTTACTTGTACTATCTTGATAAAAATGGTGATGTTGCTAGATCAAGAATGGCACGAGGTGCTGACAAAGGTGGAAATGCTGAAGTAGTTGAGAAGTGTGGTGTTTCTAGAGAGTCTGGCTGGTTATATTTCATCGATAAAGATGGTGATGTATCTAAAGCTAAAATGGCACGAGGTAAAAAGTAATCACATATATATTTTAAGTGATTGATGAAAAAGCCTCCTTATTGGAGGCTTTTTTTATATGTTAAATAAATTCTATTTTATTGTAATTAAAATCACACCTATAATCGCTATTATCATAGCTAGGAATCTTAATTTCGAAATTTTTTCTTTTAATACAGCCCAAGATAATATTGTTATAAAAATAACAGAAGTTTGTCCTATGATACTCGCAATTGGGGGTTTTTCAATGTTTGAATAGCCTACAATCCAAAAATTTAAAGCAATAAAAGTTCCTAAAATGGAACTTAATAAAATCTTATATAATACTTTATAATTAGAATAAATAGGTTTTAGTAATTTTTGTTTTTCTTTTTGCAGGCTAAAAACAATCCAAGCAACAATAAATCCTGGTAAAAGTCTAAATGCAGTTACCCATAGTTGAATTTCAATAGAATGGCTGATTTTTGTTAATATTGGTTTTATTAATACTATGCCGAAGCTGCTTAAAAAAATGGCAATAATTTGTAAAGTCAATCCGTATATTTTAGTTTTTTTATCAATATCTGTATCATTTTTTTCATATGATATAATTACAATAGATAAAATCACAATAATAAATCCTGATAATTGTTGAATATTTAAAATGGTACCAAGCATTATAGTTGAAAAAAAATAAATTACTGCAGGCTCAAAACAATTTATAATAGCGATCCTATTTGCACCAATTTTACTTAGAGCATATATAAATATTAAATCTGCAAAACCCATGCCTAAAGCACCGCTAATTAGAATTTTTATATAATCTGAAGTTGATAAACCGTCATACCATATAGGTATATTAAATATTAAAAAAAATAAAATAAAAAAAAAATAAACCAATAGAATTTTTAAAAGCTGTGATTAAAATTGGAGATAGATTTTTACTAACTGATTTGAAAAAAATAATTGCAATACTCCAGCATATAGATGCAAATAATGCGCAGATTTCTCCGAAATAGTTAAGATTAACTATGTATTGCATAAAATATTATTTTTTATACCAAATAGAATTATTATTAAAGATATGAAGTTTAGCGAATCTGTTTTCATTACATTTTAAAAGCCGCATGATATTTTTTAAATGAGATAGTATAATAAATAGCATAGCACAAACCCCAAAAAACATTAATTCAGGCATATTAAATAAATAAATTGAAATTGGAAATGAAATTGCAGCACAAATTGTAGATAGACTAACAAATCCAGATAATATTAAAGTAGTAACGAATATAAATAAGCATATCAATGCTCCTAATGGAAATATTGCAGAGATGGCGCCTATAAAAGTTGCAGCCCCTTTTCCACCTTTAAATGCAAAAAATATAGGAAATACATGGCCTATAACAGCTGAGAATGCACACAAAACAGGTAAAATATTAGAATTAGTATCTATATGTTTTGCAATTATAACGGGCAATAATCCTTTTAAAAAATCAAAAATTAAAACAATTAAAGCATATTTTTTACCTAGTGCTCTTATGGTATTAGTTGCACCAGCGTTCCCACTTCCAAATTTTGTGATATCAATACTTTTTATTTTAGATAGTATAGTACTTGTTGATATTGAGCCTAATAAATAAGATAAAATTATCAGAACTAATTTATATTCAGGATTAGTCATCTATTTTTTGAACACCAACTGTGATTGCTCCAGGACCAGTATGAACACCTAAAGCACCTCCAGTTTCAATAAGTTGAATCTTTTTAAAAATATTAGGGCTTTGCTCAAATAGAGACTTTATTTTTTTGCCATCTTCTATTGATTGAGAATGACCGATTAATATATTGTAAGTAGATTGAGAAGATATTCGTTTTTTAATAAATTTAAACAATTTTATTGGTATTTTGTTTTTGCCAGTATAAATACCGCAAGGTCCCATAGAGCCATCTTCTTTAACATAAAGTATTGGCTTAAAATTAAAAATATTAGAAATTGTTTTTACAATTTTAGGAACACGTCCACCCTTTACTGCATAATTTAGATCTTTTACTGCAGAAAATATTTTTATATTTTTAATGGCAGCATCAATGTTTAATAATGCCTCTTCATGATTTAGTTCTGATTTTTCGATTTTTTCAGCAATATGTTCTATTAAAAGACCTAAACCTACAGATGCGGTTTTACTATCAATGACTGAAATATTTGTTCCTGAAGTGTTTTTTGCAGCAATAGAGGCAGATTGGAATGTGCCACTTAATTTCTCTGCAATATGTATAGATATAATTGAGCTGTAATAAGAATTTAAAAATTGATATTGTCTTCTAAAATCTCCAGGTGTTGGTTGAGAAGTTTTAGGATGATTTACATTGTTTTTTAATTCTGTATAAAATTCATCTGCTGATTGTGAAATTTTATCTATGTAGTCTTGTCTACCAAAGCTATATCTTACAGGTATAACAAATACGTCAAAGTATTTATTGACATTAAAATCAGCGCTTGAGTCTGTTACTAAAGCGATTTTATTAATCTTGTTTGATTGAACGAGTTTTTGCTGTTTAAACATATCATCAGCTTTATGCTTCTTTGTTATACCGTATTCATTGCATATCTGAAATAATTCATTAGGTTTATTTACATGTATGTGAATTTTTACTTTTTTATTTGATCCTGCAATAACTATGCTATCACCAATTTCCTCTAATCTCTTTTTGAGTGTAGATTTGTCTATATCGTTACCTTCAATTAAACATTCTGAGCAAAATTGATATGTTAAATTTGAAAAATCATGATTTTCCGCATGATCTTTATCTATTTCTGATGAAATACTTATGATTTCTCCAAGCTCTCTTAGAGTTCCTGATTGAATAAAATCATTAATTCCATCAAGAAAATCTACAAATCCTTGTGCACCAGCATCAACTACACCTGCTTTTTTTAATAAGCTCATTTTTTCAGGAGTTTCTTTAAGTGATTCCTTAGCTTTTACACAGCATTTCATCATTACAAGCGAAAAGTCATCTTCATTACTCGTTAAATTCAATAGGAATACTGAAACATCCTTAAATATTGAAAGTATTGTACCTTCTTTTGGGTCAGATAATGCTTCCCATGCACACTCAGAACCATTTTTGAAAGCATTTGCGAAATCTTGAGTAGACATGGTATCTTTATTTTTTAATATCTCAGAAAAACCAACAAAAAATTGTGCTAGAATCGCTCCAGAATTACCTCTGGCGCCATCTAATGCACAGTCAGCTACTTTTTGAGCCATATCACCAATTTTTGTCGGAACAAAATCAGAAGTTCCATCAAGTATAGAGCTTACAGTAAAAGCCATATTTGTTCCAGTGTCTCCATCTGGAACAGGGAACACATTTATTTGATTTAAATAGTCCTGCCTTGAAATTAAATTATTTATACCAACTACAAGAGCTCTATAAAACCTAATTCCATTAATATATTTTATTTTTTGTGCCATTTTTATGAGAAATATTTAAGAAATTTTATAGTTAATAATCCATCAAACCATCTATTAAATTGGGAAATAAATTTATCATAATCCGTATTTTTAACTAAACTTTTCCATATTTTTTTAATTCCATGTAATTCTAAAAATTTATTTAATTTACCTATATCCTTTGTTTTATCTAGTAATTCATTAATGTTTAGTCTATTTGATTCTTTTATAATTGATAATAATTTATTTAATTTTACAAATGATTCATCAGAAAAATAAATTTCTTTAATTTTTTGTTCATTTAAAGCTTTATTCATTCTATAACCTGTCCCTAAATATACTCTATCAGATAATCTTGATGATGGATATACGATTTTTTTATTTATTACATGCATAAATTGAAAATGTTTTGTTAGTTCTTGTAAAAAATAAAAATCTTCTGTGGCTTTTTTTGAATTCATGCCACCAACAGATATATATGAATTAGAAGTACATGTTATGCAAGAACCCAGGCTAACATATCCATAAGGAGATCCTGCTTGTTTTATTTTTTTAGCGGTTATATATAGAAAGTTTTCATATTTACGGATATTTTTAGTGATTTTCGAATCAATATTATCTTGATGCTTAAAACCTGCAATAGCGCAGCCACACATATTTTTTTCATAGTAATGATTTATTACTTTTAAGTAGTTTTTAGAAAGTATTACATCTGCATCTGTATAGCACATAATACTTGATTTTTTGGAATGTTTTAATGCTAAATCTGCTCCAATTTTTCTTGCTAATCCTACACCAGCTTTTTTAGATGGAAGCGCATTTTTATTTGAAAATGCATCAATGTAAACTATTTCAAATTTGAAATCAGATCTATTTAAGTATTTTTGTGTTTCCTCATTATTGTTGATAATTTGCTTGTTTTCGTTTTCAGAGTTATTTATTACTATAATTACCAAAGTTTTTTCTAAATATTTTTTTTGCTGTGTTGATATACTTCTAATTAATTTAGGCAAGTAGTTTTTTTCTGCTTTTGATGGTACTATAATAAAAAAATCATATTTTTTAAAATTAGGTTTTTTATTAAAACTCCAAAATTTTTCAGATCTTTTAGAAAGGTATTTTTTTAGATTTTTTTCAAAGTGCATTTAATAATAAAAGATTTATTTTATCTAGTTCATTGGGTTCTAACCAATTAATTTCAACTCCTTTTTTTTCCATCCTCCTAAACCAGCTAATTTGTCTTTTTGCAAATTGACCGATCGCTGTACCTAGTTTATCAAGTAATTCATCCTTGGTAATTTCATTTTTTAAATGTAAGCCTACAAATTTATATTCTAATCCAAAGTATTCAAGTCTTTTCATATTAATTTTTTGGTGTTTTAATAAGCTTTCAACTTCTTCTATAAGGCCTTCCTCAATTCGTTGAGCTAAGCGTTTTCTTATTAGTTGTTTATTTTCTTCGCGATTTTGTTTAATGCCGATTACTAAAAAGTTATCAAATTTTTGGTCTTTAAAAATATCAACTTCATCTTTATTTTCATGCATGTTAATTTCTATAGTTCTTATTATTCTATTTTTAGTGTCTGTTTTTTTTGGATTTGTATAATCTTTTTCAGATAACTTTTTAAGTAATTCCATCAATTCTTCTGTTGTTTTTTCTTGCAATGAATTTCGTAATAGCTGATTCGGTCCTGGATAATTTTGAAGCTTATATTTTAGTAGTATTGATTCAATATAAAGTCCAGTTCCTCCACATAAGATTGGTAAATTTTTATTATTTTTTATTATATTGTATGATTTTATAAAGTCCCTTTGAAATTGGTACACACTATAGTTTTGATTAGGATTTAGAATATCAATTAAATGGTACGGAATTTTTTTATTTCTTATTGTGTATTCATTAAGGTCTTTGCCAGTCCCTATGTCCATACCTTTATATATTTGTCTAGAGTCAGCAGATATGATTTCACCACTATGTGTGTAAGCGATATTAGTTGCAACTTTAGTTTTTCCAGATGCAGTTGGCCCAGTAATAACTAGAAAGTCTATTTTAGTTTTTTTATTTGAAACCATAATTAATTTGCAAAATATATCACTTAGTTTTTTTAAAAAGTATTAAATATTTATATAATTAGTCTTTCCATTTTTATAGTACTTATTGTAACAATATTTAGTTTTTATTTAATTCTCATTATGAATTAAATTTGATATGTATTTTAAATTAAAGGAAACCTATTAAATATGGCAAAAAACTTTATAATTTCTATTTTATTTTTTAGCACCTTAGTTTTTACTCAGCAGTACGACTATTTTCTTTTAGATGTTAATTCAACATCACCTACTTATAATCAAAATGTTGGCCCGTCATATTTTGATACTCAAGGGAAACCAATTTCAATTAATTTCTTTGGCTGGGAAAGCTGAGGTACTTGACGAGCCGTATTCGCACAGTTGTGTGATCTAAATAATCAAAATACATGGGATACAAGTAAAGCTGTTTTAATAGGTGTTGGAATTAGGGCACAGCTTGGTAATCCAATTGTTCTTGATGGTATGGTTGGTCAGCAAGGTGCTGATTCTCCATGGGTTCAAGACCCCTCTTTAGAAGTATGGGATTCAGTTTTAGGTGAGAATGCTCCAAGAAGACAAGTAGTAATCCTTGATCATAATAGGGAAAATAAATTTCAAAAATATTATAGCAGTACCCTAAGCAATTCTGAAATTAACGAACTACTTCTTACAGTACAAAACCTTATAAATAGTATTCCTCCTAATATAGATTTAGGTGATACTAACCTTGATGGAGATATTAATGTTGCTGACATTGTAGTTCTCGTGAATTTTATTCTTGAAGTAGAATCTTATAATGATATAGAATTTCAAGCCTCTGATTTAAATAATGATAATACTTTGACTGTTCAGGATATTATAGTTTTAGTCAATTTAATTCTAGGTATTTAAAAGCTGATTCCTATATTGTATACTTTTAGACGATGACCTTATGCTATTAGAGCTAGGATGGCTCTTTACGAATCGAATATAAAAGTTGAATTAAGAGAAATTATTCTTAAAAATAGACCGCAAGAACTATATAATATATCACCTAAAGGAACTGTCCCAGTTCTCCAATTAAATGAGCATAATATTATTGATGAAAGCTTAGATATAATGTTGTGGGCGTTAAAAAAAAACAATTCAAAATGGATAAAGAATCAATTTAATTATCAGATGGAATTAATCAAATTTAATGATACTACTTTCAAGTATTTTTTAGATAGATATAAATATCATGATAGATATCCTGAGTATTCACAAAAATATTATAAAGAAAAGTGTGATCTAATATTAAATAAATATGAGGTCAAATTAACATATAATAATTTTATTATAGGCGATAGTGAGCAACTTGTAGATATAGCTATATTTCCCTTTATTAGACAGTATGCATATGTAGATAGTGTGTCTTTTGAAAAAAAATTTCCGCATTTAACTAATTGGTTTGAGAGGTTAAAAAGCTCAGATTGTTTTAATTCTGTAATGTCTAAATATTCATTATGGAATAAAAAAACCCCTCTTTTTATAAATTTTAAAAAAACAAATGATTAGAATATAAATTTTGAAACTTTTTTTGAATATCATCTAAGATAATCGCATATTAATCTATGAAAATGATGAGTCCCCTTTTCGTATTCAGCTGAATAGCGTCCATTTTCGTAAAATTGAGATTGGATTCCCTTTTGAACGTTTAAAACAACTTCTTCATCCTCAATCTCCACGTCGTGCAATTCTGTGATTTTTGATTTAATTTTTATATCTTCTACTACAGGGTAAGTTAAAAATTTAACTCTAGTACGATTAATAGACATTGGTTCAACTAAATTTATTGATAAACCCCAATCGTAAAAATTAAACATCATGTTTGGGAAAATCCAGTAGTAGTATGCATATACATCATTTCTTTTATCTTTTGTATATTGTAAAACGCCATTATCTAATAATTCTGTTTTATAGCTTTGTATATCAATTTCTCCATTTAAACCTTTATGTACAAAAGGTACATGTAAACCTTCAAGATAATTTTCACAATATAATGCCCAGTTAGCATCTAAATAATAAGTTTTTGAAAATTCAGGACTATATCTCAAGTTATCAAATGGAAATTTTTTTAGCCGATTTGAGAAATCATTAATTAAGGATTCAATTCTTATTTTTGGAGTAATTCCTGTAAATAAAAAATCAGACCATTCAAATGATGGTAATTTTACCAAGTTATCACTATCTGATGGAAAGTTTTTGACATTTTTAAATCCTGGCATACTTAGCATTTTTCCATTTAAATCAAATAATCTTCCATGATATGTGCATTTCATGGTTTTTTTAGTACATTTTTTTTGGGTTATTATGTGTCCACGATGAGTGCATACATTTGATAAGAAGCTATAAACCCCATTATTTTTTATTAAAACGATAGGCTCATTAATTGAATCTTGAAATAATGTAAGTGGAGTTTGTGTATTATTTGAATATTGAGATTTATGGCCTACAAATTGCCATGAATTTTTAAAGATTTTTTGTAAACATAGTGAATAATATTCTTCATTTAGATAAAAACATGAGTTCAATGACTTTGCAACTGAAATATCTTGATCAACGCTTAAAGTCATTGTTATTTAACTTTATTCTAAATCGAGAGATTTTTTAATTGAATCAGATACTTTCATAAGATGTGCAAGAGTGTAATCATTGATGGATTTTTCAGCTATCATTTCATTAATTTTAGTGTGAATTAAACTTAAGTGCAGCCTAGCCAAAGATTGAGAATCATTAGGGAAAGCCTCATTCTTATTTTCGTATGCCTTAATAAGATATTCTATATGCATGGTTTGAAGCTGTCTTCTAAATGAATTAATATCCTCAGTTACACTTAGTTCATACCAAATAGACTCTGATATTTCATTAAATAAATAACTTAATTCAAATACTTGCTCTTCGGAGGTTTTTATTGTGTTATCAATTATTCTATTATGAGTTCTTGTATCAAATAAGCGCCTTAAAGAAGATTTTTGAACTGATTTAACAACTGAATGTAGAGGGAAGTCTAGTCTGCTCATTCTGTAAACACTACCTTCTAAATCTGAGAGTCTCTCAGGAGCCATTTTATTTAATAATTCTGAATCAAACTTGAATGCATTCTTATCAAAAATATATTTTTTATAAAAATCAAGAGCAGCTTTTTGAGTTGCTAAATCGATTGTCTCTAATGGTAAATCGTTATATTTTTGGCCAACATGATGCCTACTATGTTTAATCCCACCAATAAATTTATAAACACTTGCTACACCCCTATAATATTCATAGAAACCTTCATAGAATAAACTTCTTATTTTAGGATATCTTTGTCCATTTTTTTCAAAATTGTCAAGTATACTATTTATATATTGATTTCCTAATTCGATTCTTTTAGCATAATGCTCAATAGGATTAGAGGTCATATCTCTTCTGTTTATATAGGGATCTATACCTCTACTTCCAGCATCTTCGTCTGTGCCATATGCAAGTAATGGATTAGTAGACTTTGATGCGATTTTTTCTAAGAAATCTTTCTCTGGTGTTTTTGAATAAGGAGGTTGTTCAGCATAAGCATATTCAATAGCCCAGTAATCATAGTGTCCAGGGACTGTTTGGAAGTAGTTTTTACCTCCATCAAATAGGTTGGTAGCATTGTAATCCATAACTGACCCTGTAACTCCATATTGTTCAGTAAAATTAGGGTTGCTTATTTCTTCTAAGCTGAAAACAGAACTTGCTTTAAAATTGTGCCTCAATCCAAGAGTATGACCAACTTCATGAAGTATTAAATCAACTAAACCATCGTGAACAAATTTTTTAAAATTAGTTTTATTGTTATCAATTTGTCCTGTGGCCGTAAAATAATTCCAAGCATATGTCATTTTGTGATTCATTATATTATGATATTCACATTTTTCATGATTATGATCATTATTCAGATTATTTTCTTCAATTGATAAATCTAATGGATCAATATATTCAGCAAAATCCGTGTAGTAATATCTTACAAAGTCACTTCCAATTCGTATGTCAGCATCATAAATTTCTCCTGTAAAAGGGTTGGCTCTAGATGGACCAACAGCGTAAGCGTTACCAGGTTGAATCATCCAACGTATTGTATTATACCTTGTATCTGCGGGATCCCAATCAGCATTATCAGGCATTTGCTTAGCAACAATAGCATTTTTAAATCCAATTTTTTCAAAAGCTAAATTCCATTTTAAAATACCTTCTTTAATCGCACTTCGAAATTCGTGAGGCACAGTATTTTCAATCCAGAAAACAATAGGCTCTACTGGTTCTGATAAATTTAGATTTGGGTTTTTCTTTTTTAAGTTCCATCTATTAATGTATCTAATATCAGGAATATCTTTAAAAGTATCTGAATAATCTTGATAAATTGTTAAAAAATGACCTACTCTATCATCTGCTAAACGAGGTTTATAGCTAGAGTTTGGGAGTCTAGTAATGCTAATGTGATATTTGTGCACCATACTCCTTGAATCTGCTAAAGTAAATCTATAATTAGATCTACTCGATTTATAATGAATTGTTACATCAATCTCAGAATTATCAAGAAAAGATTTAATATAGTTAAAGTAGCTATTTGTTTTGTCAAATTTATAATTTATAGAACTAATGCTACCTACATTTCCGATATCTCTTATAAAAAAAGCTGAAGCATCAATAAGATAAGCTCCGGTATCTTTATGTGGCTCAGTTAATATTTTAGTACTTGTTAAAATAGAATTAGGAATATGATTTTTTATTGCTTTGCTTATAGGTAAATTTTTATCAGCTCGGAAATTAACATTAACCTCAACAAATTGAACCTTATTACCAACCTTTTTCAGCATAAATGGGTACTCTCCTTGCATTGAGCTCCCATCAAAATAAAAGGCATCGCCAGATTGTCTCGTAATGTTAGTTAAGAATATTTCTTCAAATTGATTAGGCCTAATTTCCATTAACATTGTTCCGTCATCTTCTTTTTGGTAAAAAGTGAACAATCCTTCAATTTTTTTATAATCTTTTATTTTATCAATAAATGATTTATTATTTTTTTTCGTACTTTTTTGTGATTCTTTTTTAGGCGTAACATTAGTTTTTTCATCATTTTTTTGATTAGCTTTTGAAGAATTGTTAGATTTATTTTTAGTAAGATTGTCAGAATTTTTTTTATGATGTGACATTAATTCTTCAACAAAATTAATGGTGCAATACATCGATTCATTTAGCATTTGATTTGCAAAATTGTGAGCTATTTTTTGGTTATTATATATATAGTTTATTTCGTTGTAAAATTTATCTTCTGAAAGGAAACTGCTTATTTCAGATAAAGCACAATCACAGAATTCTTTTTTATCAGAGAAAATAATTTCAATGTTTTGATAGTCTAGTTCGATACATTGTTGTATAAATTTTTTTTTATTTTCAGTATCCCAAATATGATTAGTTTTTTTTAAATTATTTTCAGTAAGAAATTTTTTATCAAATTCTAAAAAAGGATTTGAGAATATAATTGTAATAGAATAAATGATTATTTTATATATTGATTTCATAGGTTTATAATTTGATTCCTTTTTGGGCCTATAGATACAATTTTTACATCACATTCTAATAAGCTCTCTAAATAATTTATATATTCTTTTGCTTCTTTAGGAAAATTTTTAAATAAACGTATGTTTTTTAAATCGCAGTTCCATCCATTGAATTTTTTGTATATAGGAGAAACTTCATCCAGTTCATTCATAAAGTCACTATAATCGTTTGATGTGTTATTATTAAATTCATAATGAGTACAGACCTTAATTGTTTTAAACGTGTTTAATATGTCAAGTTTTGTTAAGACTATTTTATTAATTCCATTTATTTTTAAACTGTAAGAAGCTGCTACAGCATCAAACCATCCGCAACGTCTAGGGCGACCTGTTGTGGCACCAAATTCACTGCCTATTTTTTGAATTTTTAAACCTGTTTTATTTTTTAATTCAGTAGGGAATGGACCATTACCTACTCTAGTGACATAAGCTTTAAATATTCCAATTATTTCATTGAAATTAGAGCTGGGAACCCCTAAGCCTGAAGATATTCCTCCAATAGTTGGATTCGATGAAGTTACATATGGATATGTGCCATGGTCAATGTCTAAAAGAGCCCCTTGGGCACCTTCTACAAGAATTTTATTATTAGGATTGTGTAATAGCGGGAATGTATTTTTAACATGCTTAGATATATATTCACAACATTTATAAAATTCTTGAATATCTTCGTTTTTTAAATAAGATGAATTAATTTCTTCTTTTTTAATAGCAACTTCAATTCTTTTTTCAAATATTTTTTTCAAATTTATTTTGTTTAATAGGTTTACTGCTCGAATCCCCTTTCTGTTATATTTGTCAACGTAAGTGGGGCCAATCCCTTTTCCTGTTGTACCTATTTTTTTGTTTGAGCTACTTTCATTTTTTTTGTCAATTTCTTTGTGTAAAGGAGTAACAATATGAGAGTTTGGTGATATATATATATTTTTAGTTGGAAATTTAGCTTTTTCTAAGCTGATAATTTCTTCGTATAATTCTACGGGATCTATAACCATACCATTTCCTAATATGCAAACACAATTTTCTTGAAGAATTCCAGAGGGTACTTGATGTAGCACTAATTTTTTACCTTTTGAGTATACAGTGTGGCCCGCGTTTGCTCCGCCTTGATATCTTGCAACAATGTCAACATTTTCACTCAACAGGTCAACAATTTTACCCTTTCCTTCATCTCCCCATTGACCACCCATTATTATTTTATTCATAAAAATTAAATTTCATCCTCTTCAAATTCAAACTTTTTAAGTATATATCCAAACTTATTTTGTAAAAATATAAATGTAGCACTTGCTATAAATATAGAAGAATATGTTCCAATTATAACTCCAATTATTAATGCGAAAGTAAATAGTTTAATCATATAACTACCTATAAAATATAATATAAATAAAACAATTAATGTTGTTATAGAGGTTAGAAAAGTTCGTGTTAGGGTTTCGTTAATTGATTTGTTAACAGCTATTGATATATTATTTGTTTTTTCAGATTTTAAATTTTCTCTTATTCTATCAAATACTACGATAGTATCATTAAGAGAGTATCCTATAATAGTTAGAAAAGCTGCAATTATTGGGAGGTTGATTTCAAGTGATAGTAAGCTAAAAACTCCCAAAGTTATTAATATATCATGCATTAAAGCTAAAATACTGCCTATTGCAAAAAAGCTATTAAATCTGAAGCCTATGTATAAAAGTATCAGTAATATTGCAACAAACATTGCGAGCAATGCGTCGTTTTTTAAATCTTTGCTGATATTTTTGCTGATATTTTCTGATAAAATACTTTCAAAAATGACGCCTTTCAGATCATTTTCTGAAAAGTTTATTTTACTATTAATTGAAAAAACGTTCTTTTCAATATCAAAGCTCTCTATTTTTTTAATTGTGTAGTTGTTATTAATATGCGTTGAATCAAATGCAGTTTTTATATCGTTTATAGAAATATTTTTGTCAACTGAAATATCGAGCCTTTTACCACCCAAAAAATCAATCCCTAGGTTTAAGCCTTTTGTTAACATAGCAGTTAAGCTTAAGCACATAATTACAACTGATATTATAATGGCATACTTATTGAGGTTAATAAAATTAATTTTATGCTTGGGAGTACTCATATACTTAATTTTTTAGGTATTTTTGATTGGTAGATAGTATCAAAAATCGTTCTAGTGATATAGATAGCAGTAAACATTGAACATATAATTCCAGCTATTAATGTGACCGCAAAACCTTTTATTGGACCACTACCCAAAGAGTATAATATAAATGCAGTTAATAATGTTGTAATGTTAGCATCTATAATTGTTATGAATGCCCTATTATAGCCAGACTCTATGGCACTTAGCGGAGGAATACCTTTTTGTATTTCTTCCTTTATTCTTTCAAAAATAATAACATTTGCATCTACTGCAATTCCTACTGTCAAAATAAATCCAGCTATACCAGGTAGAGTTAAAGTAGCTCCAAGTATTGATAAAATAGCTCCCATGAATAATATATTTAGTAGTAGAGCGCTAGATGCTATCAATCCAGATTTTTTATAAAAAATGATTATAAAAATTATTACAAAAGAGATACCAACTATAAAAGCAATTATACCCAACTTAATCATTTGTTTACCTAATTCAGGCCCGCTGTTTTTACTGTAGTCTATTTTTAAAGGAAGATTCAGCTTTCCGTGTCGTAATTGCATAGCAACATATTGAGCCTCGTTTAATGTTTCAAATCCGCTTATTTGACACATACCATCTGGAATTTTAGTTCTTATTACAGGAGAGGTCAGTATATTGTCATCTAGACTAACGGTTACTATTTTCCCAATATTTTTTTCAGTAAAAGTTGCCCAAACTTCAGATGCAGACTTGTTTTTATTGCCCTTTTTATTGTCAAATTCAAGATTAATAATGTAATCTCCCATAAGTTCGTTATCCGTTGAGGCGTTAGCACTATTAACTGAGTCTCCGGTTAGTATAGGTTTTCTTAAAACAATACATAAAAGTTTATCACCATTTTCAAATAGTTCAGCGAAATTTATAATGCTATTTTTATAATAGCTATTTTCTGGAGGTATATATAAGAATTTATAATTATTAAACCAGGGGTCTGCACCTTTTAATTGAATTAAATCTTTGAATTTTAAAAAATCACTCTTTTTTAAATAAATGACATTTAAATCTGAGCCATCTTTAAATAGAGCTGTTTTTTTAGTTGTTAGATTTTTTAAGTCAGGCCATTTTGATATTGCTCTTATTATATTAGAATTCCAATCTTCAGGACCTAGGTTCATGCCTTTAACCATTTTATTGAATTCAAGTTTTGCGCTAGATGTTATAATTTCTTCTAGTCTATCAATATTTTGTTTGCCTGGAATTTCTACAGAGATTCTGCTGCCTACTACTCTAACGCTGGGCTCTACAACACCTTTTTCATCTATTCTATTCCTTATGATGTTTGTGTTACTCTCAAGAGATTTTTTTAGAGAAGTCTTTATGTCTTGTATTGTTTTTCCATTATATAAATCACTTATTGTTGATTTGTTTTTAGTGTACTGTAAGTAATGAGCTAATGTATCTATATTAAGTTCTTCTAAATTGTTTTTAGAGTGATTTGATTTAAAATTTTCTAAAGCTTCAAAAAGATCTTTTTTTGCTTTTATATTATTATAATTTTTGAATTCACCTATAAGCCAGCTCTCAATTTTTGGAGCCAGTAAGAATTCTTTTCCTCCTTGTAAATCAAGACCTAGATTAACGATGTTCGCATCAAATAAAAACTTTTGATTTGCTTTAATTGGTTCGCTAGAACTATAAAATATGATGTCATTTATTAATACAATAAAAGAAAATAATATGATTGATATTATGATTAGCCATTTATTATAAATAATGTTTTTCATTTTTTTTGTTTTTTAAAGAAAATTAAAGAATAATTTTAAGGTATCAATTTAATAATAAATAGTAATTTTTATTAGAATTGTCTTTAAATCAGTAACATCGTAACTTACTTTTTATAATTTGGTTAAGATTTATGAATAAATTTGATACTAAAATAATTGCATTAAGCAATCAAAAAGGGGGGGTTGGCAAGACAACGTCTTCAATTAATATTGCTTCTTATCTTGCAGCAAGCGAGATTCCTACACTTATTATAGATTTAGATCCTCAAGCTAATACCAGTTCTGGGCTAGGGCTAGAGATTGGTTCATATGATGAATCTATATATGATGTTATTGTTAATGGCGTTAACATTAAAAAGGTTATTCAAAAAACTGAGTTATCATATTTAGATATTGCGCCATCTTCACAACAACTAGTGGGAGCTGAAATTGAGCTAGTATCTGAGCTCAAAAGAGAATATTTATTAAAAGAATCATTAAAAAAAATTAAAGGTAAGTATAAGTTTGTCATTATTGACTGTCCTCCTTCTTTAGGCCTATTAACTATCAATGTACTTACAGCTTCTGATTCATTAATTATTCCAATACAATGTGAGTATTATGCTCTTGAAGGTTTATCGCAGCTTCTCAATACAATAAGGTTAGTTCAGAAACGATTAAATAAAAAATTAAAAATTGAGGGAATTCTAGTAACGATGTACGATACAAGATTAAACTTATCTAAACAAGTTGTAGGTGAATTAGAGGACTATTTTAAAAATAAGGTGTATGGTACTTATATTCATCGCAATGTAAGGCTTAGTGAAGCTCCTAGTCATGGCAAGCCTATATTGCTATATGACGCTTCTTCTACGGGTGCACAAAATTATATGAATTTAGTTTCGGAGATAATAGCAGATAATGAATGATAATATAAAAAATAAAGAATTAGGAAAAGGTATTGGCGCCTTAATTAAAGATTATTCTGAAAATCAGAACAATAAATCAAATTTATTCATTAATATTAATCAAATAGTTCCAAATAAGAATAATCCTCGTGAATATTTTGATAAAGAAAAGTTAGAACAATTAAAAGAATCAATATATCAGCATGGAATATTGCAGCCTTTAACTATTAGAAAAATAGATGATGATCAATATGAATTAATTTCTGGAGGAAGAAGGTTTGAGGCAATCAAACAGTTATCTGTAGAATATGAGGATGTTAAATTTAAAAAAGTGCCTGTTTTTATAAAAGATGTTGATTCTGAATCTCTAATGACAGAGTTAGCGCTTATTGAAAATATTCAAAGGTCAGATTTAAATCCTGTTGAAGAAGCTTTTGCTTTTTCAAAGCTTAAGATTAATTTTAATATGAGTGATCAACAGATTGCTGATAGTGTTGGAAGAAGTAGGTCCACTATTACAAATTCAATTCGCCTTTTAAATTTTATGAAAAATGTTAATGTTGGTAAAAAAATCATTGAAGCTTTGCAAACAGGAAATATTTATGGTACTGATTTTATTTATACGGCTGGCCACGCGAGGCCCTTGCTTGATTTGACGCCTGATATTCAGGAAAAAATATTTAATAAGACAATTCAAGGCCATCTGTCAGTTAGAAAAGTAGAGTTAGAAGCAAAAAAACATAAAATTCTTAAAAAATCATTATCTGATTTGGGAAATAAAAAAAGGGAAAGCGATGATTTTGATCAGTTAGTAGCTGTTTATAGAAGTAATTTGTCAGATTTTTTATCAACAAACATTGATATTAAAATCAATAAGAAGGGTAATGGTAAGCTGGTAATCCATTTTCAGAATGACAAAGAACTTCAAAATATAATTAAAAATAAAATATTGAGATAGATATTATTTATATGAAGTTTTTCAGAAAATTTATTTATCAATATTTAGATATATATGTAAACTCTTCAAAAGCGCAATTTAGTAGATCGTTTAGGATTTCTTATCCTCGTATTTTTTTTATAATTCTATTTATTTTTGGGAGTTTTTTATTTTTAGTAGTTCAATTTATATTTTTAAACTTTGATTATTCAATTGCAGATATAGATAATTATATTAATGAAAAAAGATTAGAATCTGAAACACGCATGATTGAATTGAGTAGTCCTATTAAGCAATCTAAACAATATTTTATTTCAAAGTCTATTACTGGCAATCATAATGGGGTAGATATAAGTGTTAAATTAAAAACTGAAATTTTTTCTTCTGCAGATGGAAAGGTTATTTACATTGGAGATGATAAAGTTTTTGGTAAAAATATAATTTTATCACATAAGAATAATTTTTATACATTTTATGGTCACCTTGATACTATATTTGTGAAATCACATCAATTTGTTAAAGACAAAGAGCTAATTGGTTTGGCTGGAGAAACAGGTAATGCAAGCGGTCCCCATTTACATTTTGAGATTTGGGATGATTTGGGAGTATTAGATCCAAATGTTATAATAACCGAATTTAAGGAGAGAGATGTTACGCAATAATGATAATAATAAAATAAACTCCATATTAGGCCCTGAGGTTGAGATTAATGGAGACGTTAAAGCTGTTGGTAGTATCCTTATTTATGGCAGAATTAATGGGAATGTAATGTCTACAGGCACAATAACCACAGCAAAAAATTCTCACATAAAAGGTGATATTCAATCAGATAACGCAATAATAAGTGGTTATGTTGATGGAGATTTGAAAATTAATAATAAAACTACCTTGGAAAAAGATTGTACATTGACTGGTAATTTAACAACATCTATAGTTGTTGTTGAAGAAGGAGCTTCTTTTGAAGGTTTATGCAATATGCTTGGTTCTAATAATCAAGAAATTTTATTAAATAAAGATGATTTAGATACTGATGAAACTTACTAGCGTTTTATAAATGAGTTTGAAAAATAATTGGGTCCAATATTCAAATTATGGATTTCAAATTGTAGCTACACTGTTATTTTTTGGATACATAGGTTATTATTTAGGCAGCATTTTTATTGATAAGTTTGTTTTATTTATAACATCAGGGCTATTATTTGGTGCGTGTGTTTCTTTATACCATTTATGGGTTTCAATATTTAAGTAAATGTGGCCTGTTTTCGCACTATTGTTTTTAATAACCTCTTTTTTTTTTAGTTGTACAAAATTATTCTTATCAAGTTATATAAAAAATCCTTTAAAATATATGCATCTTCAAATTAGATACTTTGGTGTTAAAGTTCTTATTTCAGGGTCTTTTGTATGTTTTTTATGCATTTACAACGAAGATTTGAAGAAGGAGTTGATTATAGCTGGATTGTTGAATTTTATTGTTTGTCACTTTATAGAAGGATTTGTTTTTCAAAAAAAAATTACTAATGGGAATAGTTAATTTAATTTTTAAATTTTTTATATTAATTATAACGTTTAATATTGGTTTCAATGCAGATAATAATGCTCCTTTTGGTGATGTGTTATTACATCATGTGACAAACGATACTTCAGAAAATTATTGTGAAAATTCAGATGGAAAAAAGCTTTCTAATATTCAAAATAGATCAGAATGTCTATCTATACAAGGTAATGAGTGGAAAGGCGGGGTTTATTTAAAAATACCTAAAATTTTTGGTGTAGATTTATCTATAACAAAACATGTTATTTTAATTTGGGCTGTTTCTTTTTTAGTTGTTTTGTTGGCATTATTGGGTACTTCAAGATATCGTAATAATAAGAATGCACTTCCTTCTAAATTTTCGGGACTTTTTGAAATTTTAATTGAATTTGTGAGGAATGATCTTGTTATTCCTAATATTGGCAAAGGTCACGCTAATCGCTGGACTCCTTTAATTGCCACCTTTTTCTTATTTATTCTCATATCTAATTTTTTAGGGTTAATTCCATTTCTTGAGTTCTTGCCAGGAGGAAGCGGAACAATAACAGGTAATTTTGCAGTAACAAGCGCATTGGCAGTAATTACTTTTTTTGCAATTATTATTGCAGGTACTATAAAGCACGGGTTCTTAGGTCATTGGAAAAATATGATTCCAGGAGGATTGCCTGCACCGGTGTTATTAATTTTAATTCCTGTAGAGATAATGGGTATGTTTATAAAACCTTTAGCTCTTATTTTAAGATTAGGCGCAAATATGACGGCTGGCCATATTGGTATGGTTGCGATTTTCGGTCTTCCAATTTTAATCGGAAAACCTCCAGAATTGGGTGGGTTTGGTGTAGAAATCGGTTTTGTGGCAGGTTTTATTTCAGTTGTTTTAAATACAGCACTATATTTTTTAGAAATGATAGTATGCTTGGTCCAGGCTTATGTGTTTGCATTACTATCTTCAGTTTTTATAGGTATGGCGATTCACGCAGAACATTAAAAAGGAGAATAAAAATGTTAAAAATAAATAAAATAATAATGGTTGGTATTGCTTTGTTTGGTACTGCCTTAGGTGCAGAAGCTGCTGACCCAGTAGCAGTAGCAGCAGCAGGTTCAGTAACAAAAGGGCTTGCAGCATTAGGTGCTGGTTTAGCAGTTGTTGGAGCAGGCTTAGGTATTGGAAAAATCTTTAGCTCAGCAGCAGAAGCAACAGCTAGGCAGCCTGAGGCAGCGAATGAAATTAGAAGTACAGTAAATTTACCGCTATTTCTTCTTGAAGGGGTTGGTATTATTGCTTTAGTAGTTTGCTTACTAACTGTAGTTCTTTAATAATGATTAAAAATATATTTTTTTTAATCACAGCTTTTAGCTTTTCTTTTGCAGGAGAAAATGCATCTTGGATGACTAGTTGGATTTTACCTAGTCCGGGTATTTTCATTTGGACTTTAATTACATTCTTTATTGTTCTTGCAATTTTAAGATGGAAGGCGTGGGCTCCATTAATGAAAGCTTTAGATGATAGAGAAAGAAAAATATCTAGAGCCCTAGAAGCCGCTAGTAAGGCAAAAGAAGAGGCTCAAAAAGTTTCTTCAGATTATGAAGAAATGATTGCAAAAGCAGAGTCTGAAAAACAAGAAATACTTGCTCAGGCAAAGCAAGATGCAGATTCCTTAAGAGAGAAAAAAGAATCAGAGGCAGATGCTAAATGCAATGACATGCTTGATAAAGCTAAAAAAGAAATTGAAGCAGAAAAAGCAAAGGCATTGAAAGAAATTAAATCTGTAGCGGTTAATCTTTCTGTTGAGACAGCGTCTAAAATCATTAAGAAAAATCTAGATTCAGATGATAATAGAAAAATAGCTCAAGAAACAATTAATAATATTAATTAGAAATGGAAAATAAGCAATTGGTCAAAAAGTATGCTCTTTCTCTTTATCAAATAGGACAAAAAGAGAATGTATCAGATGAAATCCAGAAAGGAGTTCGTTTAGTAGCTTCTTTATACAAAGATAGTAGCACTTTCCGTTACTTTCTGCTAACAAAGAAAATAGCAGATAATGATAAAAAGAAAATACTATCAGATATTTTAAAGGATTTGTGTTCTCATTATGTTCTTGAACTGATGTTTATTACTATAGATAAGGGAGATATTAAATCATTGAGAGCTATTATTGATCGTTTTTTCGTAGCAGTCAATAGTGAGTCTGATGTAATACCTGTTAGAATCATTACATCCAGTGCGCTAGATAATGATGAAAGGCAGGCTTTAATTGCAAACATTGAATCCAAATTAAATAAAAAAATTAGTGCAAAAAACGAGGTAGATCCAAAAATAATAGGTGGAGTCAAATTAATGATTGGCAATAAAGTTGTAGATGGATCAATAAGTCATCAATTGAAGAAAATTAAATATACACTTGAACAAGTGTAAAATACAGGAGTTGAAATGGAGATAAATACACAGGAAATCTCATCCATATTAAAAGAAAAGTTAAATGAATATAAAGCTGATATAGATGTTGCTGAAGTAGGCGAAGTTCGCATGGTTGGTGATGGAGTAGCTCGTATTCATGGTTTAGAAAACGTATTATCATCAGAGCTTTTAGAGTTCCCTAATAATGTTATGGGGATGGCTCTTAACTTAGAAGAAGATGAAGTAGGGGCTGTATTATTTGGTGATAGTAGATTAGTAAAAGAAGGAGATTTAGTTAAAAGAACGGGTAAAGTAGTAGAGATAGGAGTTGGTAAGGAATTTTTAGGAAGGGTAATTAATCCTTTAGGTCAGCCTGTTGATGGTAAAGGTGAAATTAAATTTACTGAAACGTTACCAGTAGAACGAAAAGCTAAGGGTGTGATTTCAAGACACCCCGTACATGAGCCTCTTCAAACTGGTTTAAAAGCAGTTGATGCAATGATTCCAATTGGGCGTGGTCAGCGTGAATTGATTATTGGAGACAGGCAGACTGGCAAGACAGCGGTTGCGATTGATGCCATTATTAATCAAAAAGAAACTCATAATACAGATAAACCTGTGTACTGTATTTATGTTGCTGTTGGTCAGAAGGAGTCAACAGTTGCAAGGGTTGTAGCTGAACTTGAGAATAGTGGTGCAATGGAATATACAACTGTTATTACTGCTAGTGCGATGGAGCCTGCTCCTCAATTGTTTTTAGCACCTTATACTGGAGCCACTTTAGGGGAATATTTCCAAGATAATGGTATGCATGCTTTAGTTGTGTATGATGATTTATCTAAACATGCTGCAGCCTATAGACAGATGTCTCTTTTATTAAGAAGGCCACCTGGAAGAGAGGCTTATCCTGGTGATGTATTCTATTTACATAGTAGATTATTAGAAAGAGCAGCAAAATTGAGCGAAGATTTAGGTAGCGGCTCATTAACTGCGCTTCCAATAATTGAAACTCAAGAAGGAGATGTCTCAGCTTATATCCCAACTAACGTTATCTCTATTACTGATGGTCAGATATATTTAGAAAATAATTTATTTAATTCTGGACAAAGGCCAGCAGTTGATGTAGGTTTATCAGTTTCAAGAGTTGGTGGAGCTGCACAAATCAAAGCAATGAAAAAAACAGCTGGAACATTAAAGCTAGATTTAGCACAGTTTAGAGAGTTAGAGGCATTTGCAAAATTTGGTTCAGATTTAGATAAAACTACTCAAGATCAATTAACTAGAGGTGCAAGACTGATGCAGATATTAAAACAAAAACAGTATAGTCCTGTTTCAGTAGAAAAGCAGGTTGCTATTATCTTTGCTGGCACGAATGGCTACTTAGATGAAATTGATGAATCTAGAGTAGGAGAATTTGAAGAAAAATTTATGGATTATTTAGATTCTTCATGTTCAGATATAATGTCAAACATTAAACAGAGTGGTGAATTATCTGATGATGATAAAAATAGTTTAAAAGATAAAATCGAAGGATTTGTTAAAGGCTTTTAATGGCAAACTTAAAAGATATACGAAATAAAATTAAATCTGTAAAAAGTATACAGCAAGTTACCAAAGCAATGAAAATGGTTGCAGCTGCTAAGCTTAGAAAGTCTCAAGAAAGTATGGAAAAAACAAGACCATATTCAGGCTCAATTAAAGATACCATTAACTCTATTCTTCCTGATATCAATCGTAGTTTGTTGCCTATTTTAGATAGTAGGCCGGTTAAAAAATCTTTATTTGTAGCAATTTCTGCTGATAGAGGTATGGCAGGAGGCTTTAATGCCAATGTGATTAAGAGGACCGAAAAAGAGATTAATGAATTTGGTAAAAATAAATCAGAATTAATTTGTATTGGTAAGAAGGCTTATGATCATTTTAAAACTAGAGACTATAATATTGTAAAGTTTCATTTAGATTTTTGGAGTGATTTAAAGTTTAATGCTGCAAAATCAATTGGTGATGACATAGTTGAGAGATATAGAAATAAAGAGATTGATTCTGTGCATTTTATTTATAATGAATTTAAAAGTGTTGCGTCACAGATTATTCGATCAGAAAAATTATTTCCTCTAGAATATCATTCAGTAGACAATGAGGATCATATTGTTAATAAAGATTTTATTCCATCTAAAGATGAAATTGTGAGAACATTAATCCCCAAATATATTAATGTGCAAATATGGCAATATTTTTTAGAATCAAATGCATCTGAGCAGGCGGCAAGAATGTTAGCGATGGAAAATGCAACTGATAATGCAGGAGAAATGATATCAGATTTAAGTTTAGAATACAATAAAGCAAGGCAAGCTGCAATAACAACAGAAATTATTGAAATTGTAAGTGGTGCAAATGCTTTGGAAGCATAAAGGAGTAATATGGAAACGAAAGGTAAAGTATCTGCAATTTTAGGAGCAGTAGTTGATGTGAATTTTGAAGGGAATGCGCTTCCTGAAATTTATAATGCCCTTGAATTGGATAATAATGGACAAAAACTTGTTTTAGAAGTTGCTCAACATCTAGGAGATTCATCAGTTCGAACTATTGCTATGGATTCAACAGATGGTTTGAGAAGAGGAATTGAGGTTAAGGATACAGGTAAACCTATTTCTGTTCCTGTTGGAGATCAGGTTTTAGGTAGAATGTTTGATTTATTAGGGAATGTCATTGATGGTAAAGAAGATATAAAAGATAAACAAGAATTGCCAATTCACAGATCTGCTCCAAAGTTTGATGAATTAGCAACTAGTACTGAAGTATTAGAAACAGGAATAAAAGTTATTGATTTAATGGAGCCGTATACTAAAGGCGGAAAAACTGGTTTATTTGGTGGTGCAGGTGTAGGTAAAACAGTTTTAATTCAAGAGTTAATTAGAAATATTGCTACAGAGCATGGTGGATATTCTTTATTTGCAGGTGTAGGTGAAAGAACTAGAGAAGGAAATGATTTATATGGTGAAATGGTTGAGTCAGGTGTAATTGATAAAACTGCAATGGTTTTTGGTCAAATGAATGAGCCACCTGGTGCAAGATTAAGAGTTGCTCTTAGTGCTTTAACAATGGCAGAAAATTTTAGAGATCAACAAGGAAAAGATGTTTTATTATTTGTAGATAATATTTTCCGTTTTACACAAGCTGGTTCAGAGGTTTCTGCTTTATTAGGAAGGATGCCATCAGCTGCGGGATATCAACCAACCTTAAGTACTGAGATGGGAGAGTTGCAAGAAAGAATTACATCTACTAAAAAAGGATCCGTAACATCTGTACAGGCTGTTTATGTCCCAGCGGATGATTTAACTGATCCTGCGCCGGCAAATACATTTGCTCACTTGGATGCAACAACAGTTTTGGAAAGAAGAATATCTGAATTAGGTATATATCCTGCAATCGATCCTCTTCAATCAACTTCTCGTATTCTTGATCCTCGTGTAATTGGAGATAGACACTATAATGTTGCAAGAGAAGTTCAGCAAACACTTCAAAAGTATAAAGACCTTCAAGATATTATTGCAATTCTTGGTATGGATGAGCTTTCTGATGATGATAAGTTGGTTGTTGCTAGAGCTCGTAAGCTTCAAAAGTTTATGTCCCAGCCATTCTTTGTAGCAGAACAATTTACTGGAAAAGAAGGAAGATACGTTTCTCTTGAAGATACTATTTCTAGCTTTGAAGCAATTATAAAAGGTGAAATGGATGAATATAATGAAAATGATTTTGCTTATGTCGGTTCAATTGATGAAGTAGTTGATAATGCAAAGAAAAAAAATGGATAAGAAATTTCATTTAGATATTATCACTCCTAATGGAACCTTTTCAATTGGAAAGGTTCAGTACCTACGTGCCCCATCAATAGATGGCTTATTTGGAGTTTTAGCAAACCATATTCCTTCTATTATTGCTATTGGAGTTGGTGAAATTAAAATTACGATAGATGGTGATGAACGCCTATATGCTACTAGTGGAGGTTATGCTGATATTAAGAAAGAAAGTGTATCTCTAGTATTAGAAACAGCTGAGGAGGCTAGTAGTATAGATATAAAAAGATCAGAAGAAGCTATTAATAGAGCTAAAAAGCATTTAAAAGATTCAGGTCAAGATTTAGATCGAGCTAGAGAATCAATTGAACGTGCTAAAATTAGAATATCAGTAGCCAAAAAATTTAATTAAATACTTCTATAGCATTTTTGATTACTTCAACATCAATAGATGTTGTACCTTTTAATTCACCATCTATATTAAGTAAATCTTTACCTTTTGTTTTTAAAGAAAATTTTGGGATTTGATAATATTTTACATTTGGGTCTGTTATATGTGTTCCCTTAAATAATTTTGGAAGTGTTTTAAAAAGTACAGTCCGAGAAAGATTACCTTTAACAACTATTAAGTCAAGTAATCCATCATTTACTTGTGCGTTAGGAGCCATAAACATTCCCTTTCCAACATATTTAGTGTTGCATGCAATAATAAATGTAAATTTCTTCGTGTATTTTTTGTCATTCACTAATAGCGTAGCTTCATGATTTTTCTTTTTTATAATTTCAGCTAAACTAACTATAGTATATCTACTTGGTCCCAACCAACGGAATTTTTCAGCATTGATACCAATATCAGTGACAAGGCCCCAACCTATTAAATTTATAGAGTATATGATATCATTAGGAGTTTTAACTTTTATTACATCAACAGATCTTTTTTTAAAATGTAATATTTTTTTTAGCATATGTATGGGATCTATATTATTAAAATCATATAAAAATGAATTTCCTGATCCAGTAGGGATTATTCCAATTGGAACTTTTTCTTTCTTTTTTCTAATCATTAAGCCAGTTACAATTTCATGAAAAGTACCATCTCCTCCAAGCATAAATATTGCGTTATACTTTTTTAGGTCTAGTTTTTTGATAATATCTATAGCGTGATTTTTATGATGTGTTTCAAATGAATCAAAGGTTATTTTGTTCATTTTTAGAATAGGCTTAATAGAATTGAAGATATTAGTAGCTTTCTTTTTTCCGCTATTAGGATTAATTATAATTACAACATTCATTTTATGTTTTTTAATAGCATTGTCATTTTTCCATTTTTAGTAATATTCTCTATTCTTATAGGAATTTTAAGATAATCATTTGAAAACCATATTTTCATACTTCCCTTATTTCGTAATAATTTGCCATTTTTGGATTCTGGTATGATTACTATGCATTCATAGGTTCCAATAGGTGAAGATATTTTTTCTATGGTTTTTGCTATCACTCTCACATCTTTTAGCTTGTCATTATCATAAGTGGTGAATTCGAAGATATCTGATATTTTTATATTTTGACTTCTTAAGTAATATATAGAGCTTAACGGATCAAATACTATTCCCGGAATCTTTATTTTCTTAGTATTTGAAATAGCATTTAATGAATCATAATTAATCTTTGATTTAAAGAGTTTTTTTTTGCCATTTTGATTAATTTTTTTTATTACTTCAATCGTTGAAAAATCTGCCTGATTAAATAAAATGTCAACATTATCTCTTATTTTATAGAGGTTATCTACTAACCAATTTGTTTTAGTAATTGAATTTAAATGATAAATTTCGGAGTTATTGAGGGTGTCTTTTTTAATAGATAAAATAGCTTCACCTGCATTTATACCCATGAAGGTTATATCATAAAAAAGAGTTTCATTATTAAATCCGATTATTAAACCTAAGCATAGTGTTGAAAATTTAAGCTTCATATATTCTATTAATTAGTTTGTTAAAGTCATCATTTTTCCCTTTGAATAGTTTAGTGATTTTCTCTCTATTTTTAATAAGGAAACCATTATTTTCTATATTTGTAAAATCAGTAAAATCAGCTGAATTATATATGATTTTACTCAATTTATGTTTTTTTAATTTTATTGCCTCATCTAATAAACTTATATTCGGTCCATATGATACGTAGCATCCTTGTAAAGCTGGCTCAGATATATTATGTACGCCAGTACTAAATCCACATCCTACATATGCTAAAGGAGCATATTTATATAAATCTAATAAATCTCCAACTTTATCATAAATGATACAATTTAATTTTACATTTTCTGGTTTAGTAGTATTGTTTTTATGATTTATATTTGTAATTCGATCAACTTTTAATCGAAGCTCTTTAATATCTGCAATTATGCTATTAATAAATTTTTGATTTATTTCATGAGGAACTATAATGAGATTAAATTTATCGAGTTTTGTGTTCTTTATCGATTCTAGTATGACACTCCAATCATGTCTATCGATGCTACCTAATACTATATTTTTCTTTTTTAAAAGATTATCTATACCAGGAATTCTAGTGTTTTTAAGGATGTGATATTTAATTTGCTCAAATCGTGTGTCTTTAAAAGTTAAAATGTTGGTTGTTTCGAAGTTTGCAATGAACCGTTTTTTTATTTCATCAGAGGGAACAATTATAATATCAATTTGATGAAATAGCCATTTATGAAAGCCCTTAAAAACTGGCCTTAATCTAGAGGAATTTGATTTTAGATTAGCATTAATATAAATAATTTTAATTTTAAATAGTTTTGCAAAAAAAATATGATGAGGCCAAATATCATGTCGATTTATTATATATTTTTTTGGAGCTATTTTTTTAAAAAAATAGTATGCTGACCATGGGAAATCAAAAGGGTGGTAGCAACAGGCATCAAATAATTTAGATTTTTTTTCTTTATTATATATGGTAGGAGAGAAAAAGGTTTGCAAAATAGGTTGATTGACGCTTCTTTTTCTTAATAGTGGTTTTATTTGTTCAAATTCTCCAGCTGATGCTGCATGGAATATAATTGGATTTTTAAGGTTCGTGTTTAATGCAGATTGAATTGTTTTATTTTGCATCATTAGGTGAGCTCTAATTTTTTTGTTAAATAGAGAAATTATTAAAATAATTATAAAAATTAAAGGTGATAAAAAAAAGTAAATTATATAAAGGGGGTGCATTTTATTTAAATATGTTAATTAAAATTTTATCTACTGAGTTCATATTTAAAATTGTATCTACAAATTCTCTAAAAGCACCTTCTCCACCTTTTTTTTCTGTGATTATATCTGGACAAAATTTGCTTAATATAGGGCTATTTGATGGGGCTCCACTTAATCCAACGTTATTTAATAAATCAAAATCATTTAAATCGTCTCCAATATAAGCGACATTCTTCATTTTTATTTTCATTTTTTTACATAAATAGTGCATTCTTTTAAGTTTCTCAGTTTCATTTATAAATACATTTTTTATACCAAGTTTTTTTGCGCGCTGTTTAACTATTTGTGTATCTTCACTGGTTAGAATTGCTACTGGAATTTTCAAATCTTTTAAAATTTGGATGGCCATGCCATCATATGTTGAAAAGGCTTTCATATAGTCTCCTTGATCAGTATAATACATCCTAGCATCAGTCCAAACACCATCAATATCAGTTGCTATTAATTTTATTTCCATGATTAGTTTCCTTTAAGTTTCAATTTTTGTTTATAGAATGCTGATTGTGCATATGCCCTACATCTTTTTTTTAGAATATCCTTGTTTTTTTGAGTTAGTGGTTTTTGATTAGATTCTCCAAACATAAGTAATGGATAATATTCATGAAAATCTAAGCCTATAATCTCACTATAAACCCATCCATTTTCTATCCACTGAATATTATAATCATTATTTCTAAAAACATAGCCTCCGCCACCTTTAAATCCAGAAGCACCAAATAAATTTGATGAATAGTTATCTCTGTTTATTAAATCTAGAGTAGTTGGAAGTATATCAATTTGTGAAACAATTTTATCAATTTTAGTAGGATTCAATTTAGTATTATAAAATAATAAAGGAATATGCCCATTTTTTGGATCATTAATATTATCATTAAATATATTTAACCCATGATCTGCTGTAATTATAAAAATTGTATTATTAAACCATTTTTGTTTTTTGGCTTTATTGAAAAATTCTTTTAATTTATTATCTACGTATCTCATTGTTATTTTCGAAGGACTAAAAGGTTCTGAATGATTGAAGTCCTTATTAATTGATTTTGTTGTTTTATTTCGTTCTTTTTCAGGTATAATCCAAGGGAGATGGTTTGTAGTTGTAAACAAAGATATAAATACAGGAGTCTCTTTATTTTTAGTATTCAGTATAGTTATGCATCTATCTAACAAAAACTCATCAAATACCCCCCAAGGATTGACCCCTTCATTTGTGTTGTCAAGTTTGAATTTCTTTAAATATTCATCTTCAACATAGTCATGGATTCTATCAAAAGCATTAATTTTTGAAAAACTTTTCATCTCATCAAATTCTGAATCTCCTCCATACATAAAAATTGTTTCATACCCAATATCTTTAAGAATACTAGCAAAAGTTGTTTGTCCTTTAATTTTATATTGTTGTTGTCTATTTAGAGGATAACCAGGGATTACAGGCCATGAGCAATATATTGAGCTTAATCCATAAGCACTTCTAGTACCATTTGCATAACAGTTTCTAAAGTTAATACTTTCTTTAGATATTGAATCCAGAAATGGCGTAATGGTATCCTTTAGATTCGGATTTAAAAAATTACATCTATTAGCAACGTGTGATTCTAAAATTAATAATACAATATTAGGATTAGAGTTTAGATTGCCTATTTCGATGTTCTTTTCTTGATTTTTTTTTATAATCATTGATGTTATATTGTCTGCATCATTGTAGAAATTTAGATTGGTTTCATTTATACTTTGCATTATTGAATGTATATAATTATGTGTACTATTAATAGCTAAATGGTTTGCCATCATATCAGTATTGCTAAAATAAGCATGCCCTGGAGTTACTGGTCTTTCTTGGAAGCCTCCTCTAGATGAAGCTCCTAAAAATATAAACAAAATAGCAAAAGATAATAGTTCTATATAAAAATGATTATTATCCCCAGATTTTGGCAATAGAATATTATTTATGCTATAAATAAGGTATACTATAAATAATATAATGAATAAATAATGAAATATGGGGTATGCTACCCAAATTTGTATCCAAGCCTCATTTCCTGCATCAAAACCATACATCTGGGCTTGATAATTAAGGCGAAAACCTATTTCTCTAAAAAACTCTATATCAATAACGCTCATAAAACCAATAACTAAATATATAATTGATGTGTATACTAAATATATAAGTCTTACATACTTATTAAATTTCAAATAAGGTATATATGATATTATAAAAATAGGTAAAGTTAAAATTGAGGCAACAACTGCATCAAGTCTATAACCGATATAGAATGATTTCAAATATAATAAATAGTTTTCAGAAAATTTATCGATGTGAAAGTATAAAAAAATCAATCTCCATATACTGAAGAATAAAATAAAGCCTAAAAAAGTAATTAAAGTAATTTTAAATCTATATGGAATATATTTTTTAAATAAGTCAATCATTTTCAGGGTTTAAAATTTTTACTAAGGATTCCAGAAAAATCAAATCTTTAGGTGTGTCGATTTCATAGGAGTATTCTTCGTTAAATATTATGTGTCCTATATGTCCGCCTAATCTGTTTTTATTTTCTACAAATGATTTATAGGTAAAAATATATAATGATCCATTTTCGACGAACTGCATGCTAGAAGAATCAAGGTCTTGCCTTCTAGATCTATTTAAAAAATCATATTTAGGGATTGCTTTTCCGTTTTTTATTGACCAAAAAAATCGATGAGTAGGGCTAATGCTTAATAGTGAATCATATTTTTTTTCTATAAATAATTTAAGGGCTTTGTCTAAACTTTTTGGAGGTCTTAAGGGGCTTGTTGGTTGTAATAGTATAATTATTTCTGGTGTGTAGTCTAAATTCTCTAATAAGTGTGAAATTGCACTTTCTGTGGTGGCCTCATCTCCCGATATAGAATCAGGACGATTTATCACTTTGGCTTTATTTTTGATTGCTATTTTTGAAATTTTTTGATTATCTGTTGAAACATAAATTGAAGATACTAAATTTGAACTTTTTGCATAATCAATTGAATGTGCTAATAATGGTTTGTTGTTAAATATCGTTATATTTTTATTGGGAATTCCTTTACTACCTCCTCTAGCAGGAATAATAGTTATTATATTTTTTTTGTTCAAAATCAGTTGTCTCCCAATCTTTCTAGTTGGTATTTATTTTTTAAAATATTACTCCACCAATTTTGATTATTTAAATACCAATCAATAGTCAAATCGATCGCTTCGTTAAAATTTTTTTTTGGTGTCCAGTCTAACTCTTTTTTAATTTTAGAATTATCAATTGCATATCTAAAATCATGACCAGGGCGATCTTTTACAAAAGTAATTAAATCCTTATAAGATGATAATTCTTTTGAAGGTTGTTTTTTATCTAAGGAATCACATATAATGTTGACAATTTCTAGATTTGTTTTTTCTTCGTTACCTCCAATACAGTAAGTCTCACCTACGTTACCATTTTTTAAAATGATAGACAATGCTTCACAGTGGTCTTCAACATATAGCCAATCTCTAATATTACTGCCCGTACCATATATAGGAAGAGGTTTGTTTTTCAGAATATTTAATATCATTAATGGAATTAATTTTTCTGGAAATTGGAAAGGCCCATAATTATTTGAACAATTAGTAATTATTGTAGGCAAATCATAAGTGTGATACCAAGCCTTTACTATATGATCAGATGCAGCCTTTGATGCAGAATATGGAGAAGACGGTTTATATGGAGAATTTTCATTAAAATACCCTTGCCTTCCAAGACTACCATATACTTCATCAGTAGATATATGTAAAAATTTAAAACTTCTCTTTTTGTCAGCAGAAAGATTTTTATAGTACATTAAGCTTGCTTGCAAAAGTTCATAAGTTCCTAATATATTGGTATTTATAAATTCCTTAGGGCCATCAATTGATCTATCTACATGTGACTCAGCTGCAAAGTTAACTATATAATTTGGTTCAAAATCATTGATGGATTTATATAAAGAGTCTTTGTCTGAAATATCTCCCTTTATAAAATTATAAAGGGAGTGATTATTAATATTTGATAGGTTGTTAGGGTTTGCTGCATATGTAATTTTATCAAAATTTTGTATCTGATGATTTTTTTTAATTTGATTAATAATGAAATTACTTCCAATAAAGCCTAAACCACCTGTAATGAATACTCTCTTCATAGCCTTAATTTATATGCATATTTAGAATTCTTAATGTTGTTTTTATATAATATAATATTATAATAGATATATTTATTATAATATTTAACATGAAAATACTGTATATAGGAGTGCATGACTACAAGAATGAAACTAAATGGAGATCGGAAACCTCTATTAATGCTAGTTTTAATAAAAACGGTATTCAAACAATACGATTAGACTACAGGTCTATTTTAAAAAACTCTGATATATCTAGTTTAAAAGATTTGATAACTTCTAGTAGCAAAGAATGTGATGTAGTTTTTTTGCAAAGAGGAGATAATTTAAATCCAGAAATATTTAATCAAGTTGAAATTCCCATAATATTTTGGAGTACTGAGCCTATAAATTTAAAGAATGATATTGATTTGCTATTACATAGTAAAATATTTTCTTGGGTTTATTTGCATACGTATGGATGTTTACAAAGAGTTGAAAGAGAATTTCAACATATCACAGATAGATGTTCAGTATTACATAATGCTTTACCTAAAGATAGGGTCGTATTAGAAAATCAAAATTTTCAAAAAGAATATTTTGCTATATTTAATAGAAATTTATCTTTAAGAAGGCGTAGATGGTTGCTGCCTAGTTGGAGGCATATTAAAATTATCAAGAATCATTATGGGGACTTGTACTTTCAGGATTTAGCCAAATCTCATTTAGCAATAAATGTTCATTATTCATCAAAGAATTTAGATGATTTTGAAACAGGTATATTTGAAGCAATCGCCTCAGGCAGTGTTGTACTTTCAGAAACATTAGATCAAAGAGTGTTACAAGATTTAAATTTAAATGATGCTATTATTCAGTTTGATAGTCCAAAAGATTTAAAGCAAAAGTTAATATATTATAAACATAATCTAAGTGAGTTAGATAATTATAGGTTAAAATCGCAAGATTCAATTGATAAAAATACTTGGGATTATAGAATGAGTAGAGTTAAAGATAAGTTTTTAAATATTATGATTTAATTGAATCAACTATTTTTTCTGATGCTTTGCCATCACCGTAGGGATTTTTACCAGACCATTTAAAATCATTGAATGCCCAATTAAAATTGTTGATAACTTCAGTTCCTATTATTTTGGCAAATCCAGCTTTTATGCCTTCAGGTCGCTCAGTATTATCTCTGCAAACTAAAATTTTCTTTTTAAAGCTTGCACATTCTTCTTGAATACCACCTGAATCACTAATGACACATCTTACTTCACTTAGTAATTTAAGAAGTTCGCCATATTTTAGAGGTTCAGTAATTCTGACATTGTTTAGAAGATGCTTATGTTTTTGTACATTCGGGTTAGGGTGCATAGGAAATATGAAATCAATATTAGAGTGTTTTAAAGCTAATTGATTTATTTCGGTAAATATTTTAATTATATTCTGTCCAAAATTCTCACTTCTATGCAGTGTAATTAAAATTTTGTCATCATATCGTAATTCATGGTTGAAATTTTTGCAAATATCAACTATTGTGTTTCCTGTAATAATAATATTTGAGATTCCCTCATTTATCAAATTGTTTTTAGCTTCTTTAGTTGGCGCCCAATTAAATGTAGCAATACGAGAAACAAGTTGTCTGTTGCCTTCTTCTGGGAAAGGACTTTTTAAATTAAAAGACCTAAGCCCTGCTTCAACATGTCCAATATCTATCTTCTGGTAGAATGCATTTAAAGCGCATGCCAGAACGGTACTTGTGTCTCCTTGAACAATAACTAAATCAGGGGCCTCTTTTTCAATGATCTTTGAAAAAATTTCACTTATATTTGCTAAAATATTGCTAGAATTTTGATTTTTTCTCATAATGGATAGATTATAATCAGGTTTAGGAATTAAACTTTTCACATCTTCAAATAAATCGGTATGCTGGCCTGTAAACATCGTTTTAAAACTTAGGCCCTCTTTTTGAAGTTGTTTTATAATTGGAGCCAGTTTTATAATTTCAGGTCTAGTACCAAAGCAAACTAAGATTTTATTATATTTTTTTTTATTCAAATTAGAAATTTATAGTGTTATTAAATTCAAAAAATCTTGATCTCTATCATCCCAATTATAGCACTTTTCAATTTTTTTTCTAGCATTTATTGAGTGTTGATTAACCTTGTCTGGATTTTTAATATAATCAATCATTATTTCTGATATATGATTAATATCAGCGTATACTTTCATAGTTGGTCTTCGACCTTTTTTAATTTTAGATAAATCTATCAGTCTGCCATCTACATTATCATCTATCCACTCATTCATTGTTGAAAAATTGCTTGTCACTACTGGCATACCGCAAGACATTGACTCTGTGATTGTTAATCCTACCCCTTCCATGTGCGTAGGGTATATGTAAATATCTCCTAAATTAAATAGCCCTCCCTTGGTATTATCTGCAGTTTTGAAAATGAGTTCACATTTTTCATGATTATTGAAGAATTTAATAAAGTTATTGTTTATTCTATTATTGCTGTCTTTTATGGCGGGTGCTATAAATTTATAATCGTAATTTTCTTTTCTATAAGAGCTTTTTTGAGATATTTTGTTTATAGATTTAGGCAATAGATTATAGCCTTTTCTTGGAGTGCCTGTTCCAATATTAATATAAAATTTAACCTTATCTTTGACTTGTCGTTCTTTAAATGGAAAGTTTTTTGTTATAACTCCCCATGGTATGAATACTGGGTTATCAATTTTATAATCTTTGAGCCAGCTGTAGTTTCTTTTAATATGAGCAATACTAGTGTGGTATATTCCTGGATGTTTTTCAAGCTCTCCCCAATGAATTGAATCAGGATAATTGATTAGTTTTATCCCTAGTTTTTTTAAACGCATACTTTCTTCTTTCATAAAGCTTTTACTATAGATATTTTGATCTTGAAATAAAATTATATCTGGTTTGAAAGATTCGATCCAATTCCAAAATGTAGAATTATTAATATCCATAGATTCAGGACCCTGAACAATATTATCTCCTTTCCATCGGTATGGGGTGAGCCATTCTTTTGCTCTTGAGAAAATTTGAAGATTTATTTTGTCTTGAAATTTGTCTAGTGTATATACCCAGTTTTTAGCAAGGTATCCCATTCCACATTCGCCCCATGCAGTAACTAGACCAATATTTATTTTTTTCATAGCACTTATTTTAATTAAATTATTTGACAATTGTTAAATACATGCATAATAATATAAATATAATAATATGTGTCCCCACCTATAAAAGACCGGTTTATTTAAAAAAATGTCTAAATAGTTTAATTATCCAAGAGTTTGAAGGTGATTATAAAATAGCTGTTATTGATAATGATGTAGCAAAAAGTGCATATAGTACAGTTCAAAAATTCAAAAATTTAGATTTAGAAGTAAGTTATCATAGTGAATCTAAAAGAGGTATTGCAGCTGTGCGAAACACATGTATTAAAGTCTGTATTGATGCTAATGCAACCCATTTAGTTTTTATAGATGATGATGAGTTTGCTGAAAAAAATTGGTTAGAAAATATTTTAAATACTTTAATAAAATATCAGGCTAAGGTTGTTGCTGGACCTGTTTTATGTAATTTTGAAGTAAAACCTCCTCGATATATTGAGGAGGTTTTTTTTAAAAGAAAGTCATTTAAAACTGGATATAGATTAAAAAATTGTGCTACAGGAAACGTTATCTTAGACATGGAAATATTTAAATACTTTGATGGTCCTCCATTTAACGAATCTTTTGGATTGATGGGAGGTTCAGATTCTGATTTTTTTAAAAGATTAAAAAAAGAAAATGTTGATTTTATATGGTCCTCTGAAGCTGTAGCTCATGAAAATATTTCAAATAATAGGTCTAGATTGAAGTCATGTTTAATTAGGGCTTTTAATTCTGGTAATTCATCTTTTCATCTTCATAGATTTCAGAAAACTAATTTTGTTATAATATTTGCAAAGGTTCTAAATGAAGGGTTGAAAATTTTTTTAATTACATTGTATTTGTGTGTCTTTTCAATTTTTATTTTTAATGATAGGTTTAAAGCGATTTATATTAAAAAATTATCTAGATTACTTAAGAAATATGGCTTTATTGCAGCTTTTTTAAAATATAAAAACAATCAATATAATATTACATATGGAAAATAAATTTAGCGGGGGGGGGTAAATGAGCGTTTCTAGAAATATAGTCGCTATTGGAGGCGGAGGGTTTGGAAGAAATCCAAATAAGCCAATCATAGAAGATTACATTATTAATCTTTCAGGTATTAAAAAACCAACGATAACATTTTTTCCAACAGCATCTGCAGAAGATGCTAACTATATTGTTAATTTTTATACAGCATTTGCACAATTAGATTGTAAGGCTCAGCATATAAGTTTATTTAAGAAAACTCCAGATCTTAAAGCTGTAATTGAGGAATCTAATATAATTTATATTGGAGGGGGAAACACAAAGAGTATGCTTGCAGTTTTTAGAGATTGGGGCCTAGATAAACTAATTGTTAACGCTTATAAAAAAGGTACTATCTTAGCAGGAGTAAGTGCTGGAGCTATTTGTTGGTTTGAAAGAGGAGTTACAGATTCTTGGGCACATGGACTTAGGATTTTAGATTGTATGGGGCTATTGAAAGGAGTATGCTGTCCACATTATGATGGTGAGGTTAATCGTAGACCATCTGTTGAAAAGTTTCTTTTTAATAAAACTATTGATAGCAGTTTGTGTATCGAGGATGGTGCAGCTGTACACTTTGAAAATGAATCCATAAATACAGCAATATCTTTCTATAAAAATAAAAATGCATATTCTGTAGAACATAAAGATGAGGTTTTAATAGAAAAACCGTTGAAAAAAATAGACATCAATGAAACTAGTATCTAAATCAGATTTAATTAAAATATTTGACAGAGAAATTGATTTATTAATTGATGGCGTGACAAATATATCTAATCCTTATCATTTTTTTTCGTTAGCTACACTTAATAAAAAAAAAGTCACCTCTAGGACTGTTGTTTTAAGAAGAGTAGATAGAAATCCTTTGTCAATTTATTTTAATGCAGATTATAGAAGCCCTAAAATAAAACAATTATTAGATAAAAAATATTGCTCAATACTATTTTATGACAATAAAAGAAAGATGCAGTTAAGGGCTAATTGTGATGCTAGTGTTAATTATAAAAATCATTTAACAAAAGAAATTTGGGATAATACACCATTACAAAGCCGAAAATGTTATATGGGTAAGCATAAGCCTAGTCAACAATTAGAGCAATGGCATCCTAATGTGCCTTTAAAATACTTGAAGAGAGATCCAGAAAAATCAGATAGTGAATCAGGTTATAATAATTTTACTGTTGTTCATCTTTTCATTAATCAATTAGATATATTAGAGTTGCATCATGATGGGCATATACGATTTACATTAGATTCAGATAAAAAATTATGTTTTTTAGCACCTTGAATTTTTTATGTAACAATTAATTTTATTGCGCATTACTATTCTATCAATCATTATAATAAAATCTAGTATATCTTTGGCAAATAATTTTCGATAAATTATAGCTATAAATATTTTTTTATTTAGGGTAAATAAAATTTATGTTTTTTTTAATTTTTTCTGAAAGACTCTTATGCACCGGGCAATTAATAGCAGATCTTTCTAGTAGGTTCTTAATTTTATTAGGGTAGTTAATAGGAAAATTAATATTAATATCTATTTGTGAAATCATTCTAGGTGTTTGTGACATTTTTTTCTTAACATTTGCAGTCGTCCCTTTTATATCTACATTATGCTTTTTAATGGCAATTGCCATAATAGTTAGCATGCAGCTTGCAAGTGATGCACAGACCAAATCGGTTGGAGAGAAAGATTGCCCTAGGCCGTGATTATCTTTAGGGGCATCTGTTTTAATTGTTGCTCCTGAGTCTAAGTGTTCTACGGATGTCCTTAAATCTCCATAATATATAATTTCAAAAGAATTCATTTCATATATAGAAAAAGGTTATAAAACCTCTATAATATATTGTTATTTTATGGTATAAAATTATAAATAAATGATTAAAAGAACTCACACATGCGCAGACCTAACAATCAAGAATCTTGAAAATCAAGTAAGTCTCAACGGTTGGATTTCAAAATCAAGAGACTTAGGGGGCCTTATATTTATTGATTTGAAAGATAGATATGGAATTACTCAGATTGTTTTTAATGAAAAGACTAATAAAAAAGCTTTTGATAAAGTTAAGCCTTTAGGTCTACAGGATGTTATAGGCGTAAAAGGTGTTGTTGTTAAGCGTCCCAATGAAGCTATAAACAAAGATTTAACTACTGGAGAAATCGATGTGGAAGTTTCTAATCTAGAAATATATAACGAAGCCAGTTCTATGCCTTTTGATGTTAATGATAGAAACTCTGCAATGGAAGAGCATAGACTTAAGTATAGATATCTTGAGCTTAGAACTAACGAAATGCAAAATAATTTACAAGTAAGGCATGATACTGCATTAAGCGTTAGAAATTTTCTATCCAATGAAAATTTTTTAGAAATAGAGACTCCTATTCTTATGAAGTCTACACCTGAAGGTGCTCGTGATTTTTTAGTTCCTAGTCGTTTACATAGTGGAAAGTTCTATGCATTGCCTCAATCTCCCCAAACATATAAGCAATTATTAATGGTTTCAGGCTTAGATAAGTATTTTCAAATAGTTAAATGTTTTCGAGATGAAGATTTTAGAGCTGATAGGCAGCCTGAGTTTACTCAAATCGATATTGAGTGTTCATTTGTTACAGAAGATGACATTATTAAGCTTGGTACAGATTTAGTTAAATACATATGGAAAGAAGTCTTGGATGTTGAATTGCCCGAAACATTTGAAGTTCTGAAATATGAAGATGCTATGGAGAATTACGGTTCAGACAAACCTGATTTACGGTTTGGTATGCCTTTATTTGAATTTAGTAATTATGTAAAAAAATCAGATTTTAATGTTTTTAAAAGTATCTTGAAAAATGGAGGAAGGGTTAAAGCTATTGTTTGTCCTAATGGGGATCATTATTCAAGAAAAGTAATTGATGAGCTTACAGATTTTCTGAAAAAATATCATCATGCCAAAGGACTTGCCTGGATGAAGAATGATAATGGTGTTTTAGTAGGAGGAATAGGTAAGTTTTTTCCTAAGGAGGTGCAAGCTCAAATTATAAAAGATTTGAAGTTAAATAATACTGATATTGTCTTTATGATAGGTGACTCTAAAAAAGTAACTCTTGATGCTTTAGGAGCTTTACGATTGGAGCTTGGTAAAAGAGAAAATTTAATTCAAGATAAATGGAAGCCGCTATGGGTTGTTGATTTTCCTCTATTTGACTGGAATGATGATAAGGAAAGATGGGATTCTTTGCATCACCCATTTACATCTCCAAATCCGGAAGATTTACATATGTTAGATAAAAACCCAGGCTTAGTAAGATCTTGGGGTTATGATATTGTAATGAATGGATATGAGCTTGGTGGTGGATCTATAAGGATACATGATAAGCAATTACAATCGAAAATTTTTGAGCTTTTAGGCTTGTCAGAGTCTGAGGCAGATGAAAAATTTGGCTTTTTAATGAATGCATTCAAATATGGAGCTCCTCCTCATGGTGGTATGGCTTTTGGTTTTGATCGCATTGTAATGCTATTAGTAGGTTCTAGCCAAATTAGAGATGTTATCGCTTTCCCAAAAACAACTTCAGCTATGTCTTTAATGGATAATTCTCCTTCAGAGGTTAATTTGAAGCAGCTTGATGAGTTGCACATCAGTTTAAAAGATAAGAATAGTTAAATATATGAAAAAAGTTATTGAAATAAATGATGTTGATCCTATGGTTTTATCTGGCCCAAATGATGAAAATCTTAAATTGATTGAAGAAAAGTTTAAATCCTTAGTGGTTCTTAGAGGGAACAAGGTTAATCTTGATGGTAATAAAAGAGAAGTCGATATTATTTCTAGAGTTTTTCAAGAGATGGAATTAATAGCTCTTAAAAAAAGTCATATAAGTAAAAATGATATTAGCACTTTAATTAATTTTATAGAATTTAGCGAAACTAGCTCTGAACCAGATTGTGATGATGCAGTTATTTTAAATACTCATAAAGGTGCTGTTGTTGCAAAAACAGCAGGACAAAGAAGATATTATAAATCAATTTTAAAAAATGATATTGTGTTTGCTATTGGCCCAGCAGGGACTGGAAAAACATATCAGGCTGTTGCATCTGCAGTATCTAGTTTAAAAAAGAAAGAAGTTTCAAAAATTGTTATAACAAGACCTGCAGTTGAGGCGGGTGAAAGGCTGGGTTTTTTACCAGGAGATTTGAAAGAAAAGGTCGATCCATACATCACTCCTTTATATGATGCTTTAAATGATATGATTCCAAAAGATAAATTAAAGTTATATCTTACAAATAAGACGGTAGAAATAGCCCCTTTAGCATATATGAGAGGGAGAACTTTGCATAATTCTTTTATGATTTTAGATGAGGCTCAAAATGCAACTCAAACTCAGATGAAAATGTTTTTGACACGGTTAGGTGTTACATCTAAGGCAATCATTACAGGTGATGTTACTCAAATTGATTTGCCTCCTTCAGATAAATCAGGGCTATCTAGCGCAGCTAAGATATTAGAAAAAATAAAAGGAATAGATTTTATTTATTTTGATTCAAAGGATGTTGTCAGACATAAATTGGTTAAAAATATAATTAAAGCTTATGAGAGAACAGATGAAAAAAAATAATACAGTTATTATAGATTATGCTAGAACTCCTTTTGGTTCATTTTTAGGTGGACTTTCTTCATTTTCAGCATCTGAGCTAGGTGCTTTTGCTATAAAAGGATTAATGGAAAAAGTGAAATTAGAAAGTTCTAAAATAGATGAGGTTATAATGGGGAACGTATTATCTGCTGGTATTGGTCAGGCTCCAGCTAGACAGGCAGCTATTTATGCAGGATTGCAAAAGTCAACACATTGCATGACTATAAATAAAGTGTGTGGCTCTGGTATGAAGGCCGTTATGCTTGCAGATCAGAGTCTTAGGTCGGAGCATTCAAATTTAATTATAGCGGGTGGCATGGAAAGTATGACCAATGTTCCGCATTATTTGAAAAATTCTAGAATAGGAAGCAAGCTTGGAGATATTAAGCAAATTGATGGTATGATTAATGATGGTCTTTGGGATATTTATGACCAAACTCATATGGGAGGACACGGTGAAACTTGCGCTGAAAGCTATAATATAAGTAGGGAAGATCAAGATAATTATGCGGCTAAATCGTATAAGCGTTCACAAAAAGCTATGAGTTCCGGAATTTTAAATGATGAGATTGTTGATATATTTGATGACAAAGGAGAAAGAATTGATATAAAAGATGAAGAGCCATTGCGAGTTAAATTCGATAAGATTAAAAGTTTAAGGTCAGTTTTCAAGAAAGATGGAACAATTACTGCTGCAAATGCAAGCACAATAAATGATGGGGCCGCTGTTTGCATGCTTACCTTAGAACATAAAGCTGATGAATTAAACCTAAAGCCAAAAGCACGGATTCTTGATAGTGTGAGCTTTTCTCATGAGCCAAAGTGGTTTACAACAGCTCCGATATCTGCTATAAATAAAATTTTAGAAAATAATAATCTAGGTATTGATGATATTGATTTATTTGAAATTAATGAAGCCTTTTCTGTTGTTCCTTTGGTAGCTATGAAAAAATTAAATATTAATATTGAAAAGTTAAATGTTAATGGGGGGGCAATATCTTTAGGTCATCCTATTGGATGTTCTGGCGCTCGTATTATAATGAGTTTAATTAATGGTTTGAATAATAGAAACAAAAAAATAGGAATTGCTTCAATATGTATAGGTGGTGGAGAAGCGACTGCCATGCTGATTGAGAAAATATAGTAATGCATAAAAATCAAAAGATTGGGATTGTTGGTTCTGGTACTATGGGTAATGGAATTGCCCATGTGTTTGCTCAATACGGATACAATGTTTTTTTAGTGGATTTGAATCAATCTATTCTTGATAAAGCTATTAAAAAAATAGAATTAAACATGCAAAGGCAGGTTAAAAAAGAAATTATCAGTAAAAATCAGTTGATTGATTTTATGAAAAATATTATAGTTAGCACAGATTTAGAATCTTTAAAGGATTCTCATCTTGTGATTGAAGCTGTTAGCGAAAAAGAAGAAATAAAAACAAAGATTTTTAAAAGTTTAGATTCCATATGCAACTCTGATACTATTCTTGCTTCAAATACTTCTTCAATATCAATAACAAAGATTGCAGAGGCTACAAAGAGACCTGATAAAGTTATAGGTATGCATTTCATGAATCCGGTGCCAGTGATGAAATTAATTGAAATAATTAAAGGCAATAAAACAAGCTCTCAAACATTAAAAATAATATTGGATATATCCAAGTTTTTGAATAAAATTCCATTAGAATGTAATGATTCACCTGGCTTTATATCTAATAGAATATTAATGCCGCTTATTAATGAAGCGGCGTACTGTTTAATGGATAAAATTGCCAATAAGGAAGCTATTGATGGAATTATGAAACTTGGTATGGGGCACCCTATGGGTCCTTTGATGTTGGCAGATTTGATTGGCATAGATGTGTGCGTATCTATAATGAATGTTTTAAAAGAAGGATTACAGAGTGATAAGTATGCTCCATGTCCATTGCTTATAAGTATGTTAGAGTTAAATAAGTTGGGTAAAAAAACAAATGAAGGATTTTATAAATATTAAATATGAATTTTGAATTAACACAAGAGCAGAAAATGATAAAAAAAATGACTCAGGAATTTGCAAGAGATGAGTTGCTTCCTGATGTTGTTAAAAGAGATATTAATAAGGAGTGGCCTCAAGAGCAAGTACAGAAAATGGCTAAATTGGGACTTCTTGGGATGATGGTTGACAGTGAATGGGGTGGCAATGGAATGGACACCATATCATATTCAATAGCAATGGAAGAAATCTCCAAAATAGATGCTTCAGCAGGTGTTATTATGTCGGTTAATAATTCTTTGGTTTGTGCAATATTGCAAAAGTATGGAAATGAAGAACAAAAGAAAAAATATCTTATTCCATTAGCAAAGGGAGAAAAATTAGGGTGTTTCTCTCTATCTGAGCCTCAGTCAGGCTCAGATGCATCAAATATGAAAGTATATGCTAAAAAACAAGATGATGGATTTTTAATATCAGGTACAAAAAATTGGGTAACAAATGGTATAAAATCAGATATAATTATGTTGTTTTGTTTAACTGAAAAAGAGGTTGGACATAAAGGGATATCTTGTTTTATTGTTGAAAAAGAAAGTAAAGGCCTATCATGTGGTAAAGCGGAAGAAAAATTAGGAATTCGAGCCTCAGATACATGCGAATTATATTTTGATGGAGTATACGTACCTAAGGATAATTTAGTAGGTAGTTTAGGTGAAGGTTTTAAAATTGCATTATCTACATTGGATGGAGGAAGAATAGGTATTGCTTCTCAGGCACTTGGTATTGCGCAAGCTTCATTGGAGCATTCTATAAATTATTCCAAAGATAGAGAGCAATTTGGGAAGCCTATTTCTAGCAATCAAGCTATTCAATTTAAGCTTGCTGATATGGCTATTGAAATAGAGTCTGCAAGGCTCTTGACTCATAAAGCAGCTTGGGAAAAAGATAGTAAAATTAACTTTAGCTCGAAAGCTTCAATGGCTAAAGTATACGCTTCTGAGGTTGCAATGCGAGCTTCAACGCAATGCGTCCAAATTCATGGTGGTTATGGATACATAAAAGAAACAGGGGTTGAAAGATTAATGAGAGATGCTAAGATAACTCAGATTTATGAGGGGACATCTGAAATTCAGAGAGTTGTAATTGCAAGAGATTTACTTAAATGAAGGTTTTTGACCAAATAAAAAGTAGAGGTCATGAGCAAGTAACTTATTTTCATGATCCATTAACAAATTTAAAAGCAATTGTTGCGATTCATAGTACAGTTCTTGGTCCATCGTTAGGAGGTTGCAGGATGATGAAATATGAATCAGATGATTTGGCGTTAATAGATGTATTGCGTCTTTCAAAGGGAATGACTTATAAAGCTGCAATATCGAATCTTAAATTAGGTGGAGGAAAATCTGTGATTATAGGTGATCCTAGAAAAACTAAATCTAGAGATCTTTTAGAGTCCTTTGGATCATTTATCGAAGGGCTGAATGGCAGATATATTACAGCAGAAGATATGGGTACAACTGTTCAAGATATGGAGATAATTAAGAATAAAACAGATTATGTTACTGGAATGTCAGAGCTGAAAGGCGGAAGTGGGGATCCATCTAATTTTACATCATATGGAACATATATTGGTATTAAAGCAGCAGTTTCATATAAACTTAAAAAAGATAATTTAGATGGGCTATCTATTTTTGTCCAGGGGTTAGGAAGTGTTGGAGAGAAACTAATTTCTTATCTATCAAAGCATGATATAAAAATTTATATAGATGACATAGATAAAAATAAAATTGAATCTTGTGTATTTAAGTACAATGCTATTGATGTGTCTGACAAAGATATATATAGTTTAGATGTAGATATTTATTCTCCATGTGCTATAGGTGCAACTATTAATGATAGTTCAATCAATAAACTTAAGTGCAAGATAGTAGCGGGTGCGGCAAATAATATTTTAGATAATTATGATAAGCATGGAAAACTCCTCTTTAAAAAAGGAATTCTATATGCTCCTGATTATGTTATCAACGCAGGAGGTTTAATAAATATATATAATGAATTAGGTGATTATGACAAGAATAGTGTTTTTAGTCAAGTAGATAATATTTATGATACATTAATGGATGTTTTTTACAAGGCTGATGAATTAGGCTTACCCACAAATATTATTTCAGATATGATTGCTGAAGAGAAAATAAAAAAAGAGAAATTTAAATTAGATTCTGGTATTAAGGTTTAATTTGACTTGATAAAAGAAGCAAAAAGAAATGCCAGGATCTTTGCTCTTAATATATCATATGCGTATGATATGACTAACAATTCAGATTATTTAAATGATAGTGGTATCAGTTCTATTATTAGTTTAACCGATTTAGAAAATTTAAATGATGATGTTGTTGATTATGGTTATAGATTATTTAATGAATGCATAAAGAATATTAACGAAATTGATTCTTTAATAGTTGAAAAGTCAGCTAATTGGGATATTTCAAGAATTGCTCTTATTGACAGAATAATCATACGGCTAGCTTTAACTGAGATGCTTTATTTTGAAGATATTCCTCCTAAAGTTTCTATTGTTGAAGCCGTAGAAATATCAAAATCATTTAGTACTGAGGATAGCAGCAGATTTATAAATGGTATTCTTGATTCGATGTATAATAACAATATAATAAAAAAAGATAATGTATGATTGGTTCTATTTTAAATAAAATATTTGGAAATAAATCTGATAAAGATATTAAAAGATTGACTCCTAAGTTAATTGAAATTAACAGCATTTATAAAGGTTTGGAAACTTTAAGTGACGATGAGCTTGTTGAAAAATATCAGTCGTTAAAAAAAGAGCTAAGCGATTCAATACAGACTAAGAAAAAACAATTAAATAATGATAGAGTTTCTATTGAAAAGGTTGATGTTGAATTAAATAATTTTGAAACAACTTTTCTAAACGAAAAGTTACCTATTGTATTTGCTATTGTAAAAGATGTTGCTCGTAGATTATGTGGCACTGAAATTTATGTCATGGAACAAAAAATGAAGTGGGATATGGTTCATTATGATGAACAGCTAATTGGGGGAATTATTCTTCATCAAGGTAAAGTCGCGGAAATGAAAACTGGAGAAGGTAAAACTCTTGTGTCCACACTTCCTATTGTTTTAAATGCTTTGACAGGAAGGGGGGTTCATGTTATTACTGTAAATGATTATCTGGCTGAGCGTGATAGTCAATGGATGGGCTATATATATAAATTTTTAAATATAACTGTAGGTTGTAATCTGTCTCAATTGAATAGTTTCGATAGAAGGGAGGTGTATAGTTATGATATCACTTATGGGACAAATAGTACGTTTGGGTTTGATTATTTAAGAGATAATATGGCATTTAGATCTGAAGATCAGGTACAAAGAGGTCACGTTTTTGCTATTATTGATGAGGTAGACTCGGTATTAATTGATGAATCAAGAACTCCATTAATAATTTCTGGTCAGGTTGATGCTCCTACCAATCAAAGTTATGATCAATGGCGAGATAAAATTGAATCATTAATAAAAAAACAAAATAATTTAGTAACAAAATATGTTTCAGAGGCAGAGGATTTATTAGAGTCTAACAAAAAAGAAGCTGGTACAAAATTGCTTATTGCTAATAGAGGCTTTCCTAGACACAAGAGATTAATAAAAGTGATGCAAAAAGAAGGTGTACAGCAATTATGCTACAGTATTGAAAGTGAATACTTACGAGATAAAAAAATGGCTGAGATTGATGAAAACCTATATTTCACAATAGATGAAAAATCAAATATTGTTGATTTGTCAGATATGGGTAGAAATGAGTTGTCTTCTAATGAGCCTGAGAGTTTTGTTATACCAGATCTTGGAGAAATTTTTCACGACATAGATAAAGAAAATATTGCTGATAAAGAGAAAATGGCAAAAAAAGAAAAAGCACAATTATTGCATTCTGAAAGGAGTGATAGAATCCATACAATTAATCAATTGCTTAGAGCCTTTTCTCTGTTTTTTAAAGATGAAGAATATATAGTTAAAGAAAGTAAAGTTCAAATTGTAGATGAACATACTGGAAGAGTTATGCATGGGAGAAGGTATAGTGATGGATTGCACCAAGCCTTAGAGGCTAAAGAGCGGGTTATTATTGAAAAGGAAACTCAAACAGTCGCAACGATAACTATTCAGAATTATTTTAGAATGTATGAAAAACTTGCAGGTATGACAGGAACCGCTATGACTGAAGCCCCTGAATTAATGGAAATATATAAGCTTGATGTTGTTGAAATACCTACTCATAGACCTGTTGTCAGGAAAGATCATAATGACATGATATATAAAACAAAAAGAGAAAAATATAATGCATGTTTAGATAAGATTCAGGAATTGTCAGATAAAGGTCAGCCTGTTTTAGTAGGTACTACATCTGTTGAAGAGTCTGAGACTTTATCGGTATTGCTAACAAGAAAAAAAATATCACATAATGTACTTAATGCAAAACAGCATGATAGAGAGGCTGAAATTATAACGCGTGCAGGTCAGAAAGGAGCGATAACAATTTCAACGAATATGGCAGGTAGAGGTACAGATATAAAATTAGGAGAAGGTGTTGATAAATTAGGTGGACTATTTATTTTGGGCACAGGCAGGCATGAGTCTAGAAGAATAGATTTACAGCTTAGAGGAAGAGCTGGAAGACAGGGAGATGAAGGAGAGTCAATTTTCTTTCTTAGTTTAGAAGATAATTTGATGAGGCTTTTTGGATCTGAAAGAATTGCAAAAGTAATGGATAGATTAGGCTTAAAAGAAGGAGAGGTGATTACCCACTCGATGGTTTCAAAATCGATTGAGAGAGCACAAAAAAAGATTGAGAGTAGGAACTTTAGTATGAGAAAAAATCTTATTGAATATGATGATGTAATGAACCAACAAAGAACAGTTGTTTATGATAGGAGAAATCAGGCCTTAAACGGAGATAATATTTACGATGAGATAGATACGATACTTTATGATTATATAGATATTGTGATGAATGAAGAATTAAATGCAAAAGATATTCAAGATATTAGTAGAATTCAGGATATTAAAAACATTAGAAATGATTTAATGAATATTCTATCATTAGATATTAATAATTTTATTTCAGAGGTTAAAAATAAGGAAGATTTTTTTAAAAAGATACAGGCTGAATCAAAAAAAATATTAGAATTTAAAAATGAACAATCGCAAGATAATATTTTTGAGCAATTTTTAAGGTTTGTTGTGTTTAGAACAATTGATCAAAATTGGAAAGAGCATCTTCATGGTATGGATCAATTAAGAGAAGGGATTAATTTACGAGCATATGGCCAGAAAAACCCCTTAGTTGAATATAAGCAAGAAGGTTACAAAATGTTTGAACAAATGATATTAGATACGAACGTGCAAACATTAAAAAGAGTTTTCAGGTCTGAAATTAATAATCAGGATAAACCTGCTTCTCAAACCAGGAATATGAACCTGTCTCATGATAAAATGCCAATTAATTTTGCTAGTCCTGAGAATGCTCAAAAAAACAACCAACAAGGAAGTGCTTCTTTAGGTTCTTCGCGTCCAAGGTTGAAGCCAATGAAAGTGGGCAAAAAATTTGGAAGAAATGATAAAGTTAAAATATCAAATGGGTCCGATAGTAGAGTGTTAAAGTACAAGAAAGCAAAAGAATTAATTGAACAAGGTTGGAATATCATTGAATAAGAATAAAAAAAGAAAGAATAAGTTTAATACAAATGTTATACACAAGGGTCAACACCCAGAGAAACCCTTTGGAGCCTTATCATTGCCTATATATCAAACATCTACTTTTGAGCAAGATGATTTTGGGGAATATATTTTTGATTATTCTCGAGCTGATAATCCTACTCGTAAGAATTTAGAAGAAAATATTGCAGCTCTTGAAGGTGGTATAGGAGCTATCGCTTTTTCATCAGGAATGTCAGCTATTTCATCTGTATGTCAAATGTTTAGTTCTGGCGATGAATTTATTTTTACAGGTAATGTTTATGGCGGTACTTATAGATTGATGGAAAAAATAATGAAGAAATTTGGAATGAAAGTTCATTGGGTTGATACATCTTCTATAAAATCTTTTGATAATATCTTAAGTGATAAAATAAAGATGGTTTTTGTTGAAACTCCTACAAACCCAATGATGACTTTGTCAGATATATCTAAAATATCTGAAATATGTAGAGAAAAAAATATAATACTTACGGTTGACAATACATTTATGTCTCCATTCTTTCAAAGACCATTTGAGTTTGGGGCAGATTTGGTTATTCATAGTAGTACGAAGTATATTGGAGGCCATAGTGATATTATTGGTGGCTTAGTAGTTGTTAATAGTAATAAAAAAATATTAGAAGATTTAAAGTTTATACAAATGTCAGTAGGAGCTGTACCAGGTCCTTTTGATTGCTGGCTAACACAGAGATCGCTTAAAACATTAGCAGTTAGAATGGAGAGACATAATTTTAATGCTATTCAAATAGCAGATTTATTGGATGCATCAAATAAAGTAGAAAAAGTTTATTATCCTGGGCTAGATAGCCATCCTCAGAAAAATTTGGCTAAAAAACAGCATTTAAATCCAAATGGAGATTGTGGTTTTGGTGGTATGATTTCGCTTAGGCTTTCAGATATCATAAGAGCTAAAGAATTTGTAAAAAATCTTTCAATATTTCGTTTAGCAGAAAGTCTAGGAGGAGTAGAAAGTTTAATTTGCCATCCAGCAACTATGACTCATGCTTCCGTACCATATGAAATACGTCAAAAAATAGGAATTACAGATGGATTGCTTAGGTTATCTGTTGGTATAGAGGATATTGAAGACTTAAAGAATGATATTCAAAATGCATTAGAATCTCTTTAGATTTGTAACAAATTGACACAGAAAAAAATTACCTACATTTATAAAATTATTCGTAAGTTCTCTTCAGATTTCTATTTACAATTAATTACGGAGGAGTTTTATGAGTATTTTTAAGTATATTTTTATCTCGACTTTTTTATTTATGAGCATGATTTTTGCTCAAAACACATTATCCATTGAAAATGTTGAATTGCCATCAGATGTGTGTGAGGATGTTGCAGATATAAACGGTCAAACATGCGATACAATAATTAACGTTTTTGGTTTTACGTGTGATTCAGCCTTTGCAGGTACAGAGCTTAGTGATGCGTGTGCTGCAACCTTTGATACATGTGATTTTGAAACAATTAAAGCTGATATTGTTATGACAAATGATTTTCCAGTGGCAGGATTTGAATTTTCATTGTCTGGAGTAACAATTACTCAGTTTAGTGCTGGTACCTCAGATTTAGATTCATGGACAATTAGTGGTAACGCTGTCAAAGTTTTAGGTTTTTCAAGTCAAGGTGCAACGATAGCTCCTGGAACAAGTACTCTTGTAAAAGTAGGGTTTGTTCTAAATCAAGGTGAAA
>PAHI01000077.1 GCA_002705575.1 Fidelibacterota bacterium
GGTTTGTCTGTTTTATAGATTCCTTTTGTTTTGCCCCAAACTTGTGTTCGTCATCAACGATAACCAGGGAGGCCGCACAAAGACTTTTGACAAAGACTTTGCCTCTATATATAAATTAAACCCTAAAAACAACCTGAGTTTTAAAAGGCTAGAAAAATATTTTGTCTATAATGAGGTTTCTTCAGATGGGCTTTGTTCTGTAAAGGATATTATTGACTTTTCTTTTGTTTATATAAAAAAAGATGGTATTTCTTTTTTTAATAGCCACCCAAAAAAAGAGGTGGCCACCAATATAGAGATTTTAGACATTGAGGACTGCTTAAAACAAAAGGGGAATGTTTCTTTTTTTGATGGCCCTTCGTCTGTTGGTTTTAGATTTAAAAATAAGATTTTTATCCCTTCTTGGTTAGAAACCAAAAAAAATCGTCCTTTGCTCTTAGACCCTTATATTGATTTTTCTAAAATTAAAAGGGGAGACTTTTTAATTCATGAAGATTTTGGTGTTGGAAAATTTGTTGGACTAAAAAAAGATGGGCATAAAGAGTTTTTATGTCTAAAATATTCCGATTCTAGTATTTTGGTTTCTCCTTCTTTTTTTAATAAACTTTCTTTTTTTAAAAAAAGAGAAACCGCTGTTGCTTTAGATTTTGTTAATAAAAAACGCCTCTGGAAAAACAAGGTTTCGAGAGCTGAGAGGGCGTCAGAAGTTTTTGTTGATTCCCTTGTTTCTTCATACCTTAAAAGAAAAAACATTGTTTCTGATCAGTATTTTTTAGATTCTTATATAGAGTCTTCCTTTTTAGAGGGTTTTCCTTTTAAAGACACAAAAGATCAGGCTTCTTGCTGGAAAGAAATAAAAGAAGACTTGTTGTCTTCGGCTCCTATGGATAGGCTGCTATGTGGAGATGTTGGTTTTGGGAAAACAGAGCTTGCAATGCGAGCTGCTTTTGTTTCTAGCATTAATGGTTTTGGGGTTCTTGTTTTGGCCCCCACAACCGTTCTTTCAAAACAGCTGTATGGGTCTTTTTTAAAGCGCTTCTCCGATTTCAACATTTCAGTTGGTTTTGTTTCTCGTTTTGTAAAAAAATCTGAAAGAGATTCTACTTTTTTACGCTTTAGAAATAAAAAAATTAATATTTTGGTGGGAACCCACTCTATTATGTCTTCATTAAAAAGTCTTTGTGCGGCCTCCCTGGTTATCGTTGATGACGAACACAAGTTTGGGGCAAAACAAAAGGAATCTATAAAACAGACAAACCCAAAAGCTAATCTTTTATATATGTCAGCGACACCTATACCGAGAACCTTAAAGCTAGCTCTTTCTAATTTTAAAAAAATGTCTATTCTTTCTTCTCCTCCTGTTTTTAAAAAACCTACCCAAACGTATGTTGAGTTTTTTTCAAAAAAAAACCATCCAACAAGCTATTTTAAAGGAAGTTTCTAGGGGTGGACAAGTTTTTTTTGTGCACAACAAGGTTCAAAATATCAGAAGCCTTGTTTCTTTAATACAAGAGGTCTGCCCTTTTGTTTCGGTTGATTTTTTACACGGACAAGAAAAGGGGGTTGCTATTGAAAAAAAAAATGGATCTTTTTATTTCAAAAAAACTAGATGTTTTGGTTGTTTCTAGTATTGTTGAAAACGGGATTGACATTCCAAATGTTAACACTATTATTATAAATAACTCACACTTGCTGGGAGTTTCTCAGTTATATCAAATGCGCGGCAGGGTAGGCCGATCTTCTCGTTCTTCTTTTGCATATCTTTTGGTTCCAAAAAACAAGACCCTTTCTTCGTCTTCAGCTAAAAGGCTCAAAACAATTGAAAAAAACAGCGATTTGGGGTCGTGCTATTCTGTTGCAATGGAAGACCTGTCTTCTCGAGGAGGGGGAGCTCTTTTTGGGTATAAACAAAGCGGCTCCAAAGACTTTCTTAGCGTAGAGCTTTACAGCAAGGTTTTAGAAAAATCTCTTTCTTCTTGTTTAAAAAAAGAGCCAAAAGAAACCTCTGTTTTAATTACAAACATTCCCGCCTCTATTCCTTCTTTTTTTATTCCTGGTGATAGAGCTCGCGTTTGGATTTATAAAGAACTCTCTATGATATCCTCGTTTAAAAGCCTTTTTGCTTTTGAAAAAAAAATGTTTAGATATGTTTGGACGAGGGCCCCTCCTTTTTAATAATCTAATATCTTTAAAAAAAATATCTTTAATTTGCTCTGTTTTGGGTTTTAAAAAAGTTGTCTTTTCTAAAAACTTAGTTTCTGTTTTTTTAGACCCTTCTTTAAAAAACAATTCTTTAGTTTTTTATTACAAGTTTTTAAAAACACTGTCCGGGTTTTCTTTTTTAAGGGGAGGGGTTTCTTTTTCTTTTAATGTTAAAGACGATAGTGATTTTTTTATTATTTTTAATGAAATATATAATAGATTACGTTATGAGATTTAGGGCTATTTATGTTTTGTTTTTTTGTTTGGGGCTTTCTTTTAAGGGGGAGTGGGTTTTTTCTATTAATGACAGTCTTTATTTTGAGCCCAGCCTATCTTCTTTTTTTGGCTCCAAAGAGTGGGGCCTTGCCTCTAAAGAAAAAAAGAGGTCTTTAGTTGATGATTTTATTATAAGAGAGGCTGCTTTTTTAATGTCTAAAAAAACCGGCCTAGTTTTTAACCCTTCTTTTTATCAAAAAGCTCACAAGAAAAAAAGAGAGCTTTTAATTAATTATTATTATCAAACAGAGATTTCAAAAATGGCCTTGGACTCTGTTCGTTTTGAAAATGGAAAAAAACACTTAAAAGAAGAACGGTTTGTTTACCATATTTTGTTAGGACACAGCGAATCTTCTTTGAGGGTTCCTGTTGAAAGGACCAAAGAAGAAGCTTTAAACCTTTCTCAAAAAATAATAGACACTCTTGATTTTAAGTTTTTTAAAGATGCTGTTGTTCAGTTTTCTGACGATGGGTCTGCAAAAAGAAATTTTGGAGAGCTTGGCTGGATTTCTTGGGGGGCAACAGTTCCTTCTTTTGAGGGGCCTGTTTATGATGCGAGCCCTCAAAGTTTTGTTGGCCCTATTGAAACCTCTTTTGGCTACCACATAGCATACATTGATAGTGTCCGGCCTTCTTTTTATTCTAGTTTTTCAGATCAAGAATTTTATGATGCTCTTTTATTGAGATCTACATCAAAAGATGTTTCCTTTTTAAAAACTCTTTCACAAAGACATGACTCTTTAATTTTTTCTTCAAGGCCTTTGGTTTTTAATGACTCTTTAATTTTTTCTTCTTTCACAAAGAATTCTTCTCTTTTTAATAAAAATGACATCGTTTCTTTTTTAAAAACCCTTCCAGATGGTGTTGTTTGTGTTTTTGGAGATCAGTCTTTTGGCTTTGATTGGTTTTCGGAAAAAATTTCTTCAATTCCTCCTTCTAGTCGGCCCACAATAAAAGACTCATCTTCTTTTATTCCTGTTTTTAAGACCGTTTTGCTTCAGGAGGAGGCTTATAATAGGGGTGTTTCTAGGGGTTTAAACAGGCGAGACGGTTTTTTAAAAGTTTTTAATTCTTATAAAAAAGACTTATTGTATAGTCTTTATTTTAAAAACCTTGTAAATGATGTTTCTGCTCCTGACTCTTCTTCTGTTTATTCTTATTATTTAAAAAATATGGACACAAAATATAAAAAACCTAAAAGTCTTTATCTTAAAGAGGTTCGTTGTTTTTCCAGGGCAACTGCCGACAGTTTGTTGGGATTATATATAGATGGAGAGCCTTTTGATTCTCTTGTTTATAATTATTCTTTTATGTTTAATAAAAAAGAGGGTGGTTTTGTTGGTCCTGTTGAAAGGTCTTATTTAGAAGGCTCTTTATATTACTATTTTGATAAAAACTTAAAAGAAGGGGATGTTGGCCCAATTGTTGAAAACTTTGATAACTCTTTTTCTTTTTATAAGGTTGTTTCTGTTTATCCTGAAGAGGTTTTTCCTTTTAATAAGGTTTATAACAGGATTTCTTCTTTGCTTTATAAAGAAAAACAGGAGCTTGTAAAAAATAAAAAAGTACTTTCTTTTTATAAGGATTTAAACATCGTTAAAAATGATTCTATTTATTAGTTTTTTTATGTTTTCTTTAGCTTTTTCTTCTAGCGACGCTGTTGCTGCCGTTGTTGGTAATAAAATAATTTTAAAAAGCTCTGTTCAAGAACAGGTAAATATGTTTTTACAAAGATCCCCGTCTTCTTCTGTTGTTGGTTTAGAGTCTTCAGTTTTAAACCACCTTATAGAACAAGAGGTTTTGGTTTATTTTGCGGAAAAAGACACTTCTCTTTTGGTTGATTTTTCAAGAGCGGATATGATTGTTGACGAGAGGTTTGATTTTTTTAAAAAAAACCTTGGTTCTGTTTCTGCTGTTGAAGATTATTTTGGTTCTTCAAAAACAGAAATAAAAGATGTTTTGTTAAAAGAGGCACGATCTCTTTTGTTGGCTGAAAGCTTTAAACAAAAACTTTATTCTGGTGTTTCTGTTTCTTATAACGACGTTTCTTCTTTTTATTTGTCTTATAAGGACTCTTTGCCTTTAACTCCTTTTCGCTATAATTACTCTATTTATGCTTTACCTTCAATTTTAAAAACTCCTTCTTTAGAAAAAAGTTTTGCAACGGCTGATAGTGTTTTTGCTGAGATAAAAAAGGGTCTCCTTTTGATGGGTTTTATAGTCTTTATTCTGGTGGAGACCTTGGATCTTTTAGGAGAGGAACTTTTATACAGGAGTTTGAAGAGGCAGCTTTTTCCTTAAAGGAGGGGGATATTTCTAGGCCTGTTTTGTCCTCTTTGGGCGTTCATATCATACGATTAAACTCACGACTAGGAGAAAAAATAGATGTTAGCCACATCCTTTTCACTGTTGATAAAGATCTTGCAGAAAAAGAATCCTTCGGCTTTGTAAACGACATTAGAAAAACCATCTCTTCAACTAAAAACAAAGACTCTTATTTTGACTCTCTTATAAGTTCTGTTGATAGCCCTGTTGTTTCTGGGTTTTTTAAAGGCGTTCCCGCTTCTTCTTTAGATAAAAGCTTAGGTGCTGTTTTTGATATTAATAAAAATGTTGAAAACTTTTATTCTGATGTTTTAAAAACCAGCTCTAATTATTTTGCAATAGCTAGGATAGACTCAGTATATTACCCTTCTGTACCAGACCTTTATGAACATTGGGGTTTTATAGAATCATTAGCTTTAGAGAAGAAATATTTAGAGGTGTTTGACTCTTGGTACAAAAAAAACAAACACACTGTTTACATAAAAAAATATTAGTGTGTTTTTTTTTTTGGTTTTTAACAAAGATATAAACATAAAGAAAACCTTTAAGCTTATGTAGTTATTAGTGTTTTTTTTTTGGTTTTTATGTTTTTTTTAATTAGAGGTTTAACATTGCTAACAAACTATAATAAAAATAATATTATTATAATAATATATATATATTAATATAATCTTACGGGGGGATTTATGAAATTTTCAATTAAAAATAATGTTTTAAACGAAGCTTTAAAAAATTTAAACAGAGTTGTTCCAACAAGGACAACCTTACCAGTGCTTTCTTCTGTTCTTTTTTCTTCTGATGGAGAAAAACTATCTCTGCGATCTACAAACCTTGAGGTTTCTTTAGAGTATGTTTTAAGCGCAGAAATTATTGAACCTATAAACATTGCAATACCTATATCAAAGATTTTCAGCATAACCTCCGCCTTAAAAAACGAAACCCTTTCTTTTTCTATAAGTGATAATGAAAAAATAGAAATAAAAACAGACTTTGGTAGATATAAGATAGTAGGACTCTCACCAGAAAATTTTCCTGATGCAGTAGAAATAGAAGCAGAAGAAAAAACAAACTTTTCAACAGAAGACTTAGAAAGCTTTATTAATTATACTATAAATTCAACAAGCACAGAAGATCTAAAGCCTTCATTGCAAGGAATATGCTTGTCTACAGATGAAACTAAAACTGAGTTTGTTGCAACAGACGGACACAGGCTTTCAAAAATAACCACAAAACAAAACAACCAGACAGCAAAAAAAATAATAATACCAACAAAGTTTTTTAAAATACTTAACCCTTTTTTAAACAGCAACGAACAAATAGACCTTATATTAGGTGAAAACCATGCACAAGTTTTTTTAAAAGGAATAAAAATATCAACAAGGTTAATTAAAGATGCCTACCCAGACTATGAAAAGGTGATTCCAAAAAACAACGATAAAGAGGTTTTGGTTTCAACAAAAAAATTAATAGACTCTCTTAAAAGGGTTTCTGTTTTTTCTAACAAAAAAACAAAACAAACAAATTTTTTGTTTTCAGAAAACAAAATAGAAATAAAAGCAGAAGATGTTGAAGCATCTACTTCTGCAGCAGAAAAAGTAGAGTGTAATTATATAGGAGAAGAGAGTGTGGTCGCATTCAATGCTGAATACTTAAAAGAAATGTTAGAAAAAACAGAGACACAAAAAACCAAAATAATATTTAAAAATAATCACAGTGCCGTTTTAATTCTTCCAGAAGAACAAAACCAGCATCAAAAAATATCTCTTTTAATGCCGATTAGGATAAGCTGAATGTTTTTAAAAGAAGCAAGCCTTGGAAACATTAGGCCTTTTTCATATAAAAAAATAAAATTTCAAAAGGGAATAAACACCATTTTTGGAGGAAACGGTTCAGGAAAAACCACAATTCTTGAAGCAATACACCTTCTTTCTTTAGGAAAAAGCTTTAAAACAGCACACGCAAATGAATTTATAAAAGACAATGAAAAAACATATAAAATAACAGGAACCACCAACGGGAAAAACAAAATAGAAATAAAAGGAACAAAAGATAAAAAAACAATCACAAAAAATGAAAAAACAGTTAAAAAACTAACCTCTCATATAAGAGCTCTACCAATCATAATAAACACACCGGACGAAATAGTTTATCACGGAGACCACAACAACAAAAGACAAAAAAACTTAAACAAAAACATATGTTTGATAGACTTAGAATATATGGACACCTTAAAAAAGTACAACAAAACCCTAAAACAGAGGAACAAAGCTATAAAACAAAGACAAAAATTTTCTGTTTGGGACCCACTAATGGTTGATTTTTCTTTAANCCTTTGGGAAAAAAGAAGAAAATATATAAAAGCTATCAACAAAATGTTAAAAAAAACAATCATAAAAAATGAAATAAAAAAAACAGCAAAAATAGAAATAAAAGGGCATGAAAAAGTTTCAGAAAAAATTGCAGAAAAATTTTATTTAACATTAGAGAAAGACAAAAAAGCAGGACACACCACGTTCGGACCGCACAGAGACACGATAGAATATTTTTTTAATAATGAAAAGATAAAAAAACAAGCATCTCAAGGAGAAAAATCTGTGTTTTTTGCAGTTTTAAAAAAAGCAGAGGCAGATATTGTTAAAAGAGAAATAAAAGAAGAGCCTATTATCCTTCTTGATGATATTTTTTCAAAAACAGATGAAAAAAACACACAAAGAATTTTAAATATTTTTAAAAAAAGCGAGCAAACCATTATAACCCACACGCAAAAAATACCAAGATCACACAAAAACATTTATATTGATGATTAAAGACTTCAAAAAAGAATTAGATGTTTTTATAAAAGAAAACAAAAATATTAAAAAAAGCACCATCTTGTCTGAAACAGAAAAAGTGATTCCAAAAAATATTCTCAAAGGAGTAAAAAACATTGATATAAAAAAACAGACTATAACTATAAAAACGAAAAACCCTTCATGGAGACAAGAAACATTGTTTTTAAAAAAAGAAATAATGAAAAAAATTGCAGAAAAATTACCAAATTACAACATCAAAAAAATTATAATTTTATGAATCAAAAAACAACAAACTATAAGGCTGAAAACATAACAGTTTTAAAGGGTCTTGAAGCAGTTAGAAAACGCCCCGCAATGTATATAGGGGATGTTGGAAAAAAGGGAATTCATCATCTTGTTTGGGAGGTTGTTGACAACTCAATTGATGAAGCAATGGCGGGTCACTGCACAGAAATAAGAGTAAAAACCATGGAAGATGGTTCTGTTAAAATTTCTGACAACGGAAGAGGGATTCCTGTGGACATTCATAAAGAAGAAGGAAAGTCAGGATTAGAGCTTGTTATGACAGTTTTGCACGCAGGAGGAAAGTTTGATAAAGACACATACAAGGTTTCTGGGGGACTTCATGGGGTGGGAGTTTCAGTTGTTAATGCTTTGTCAGAAAAATGTAAAGCAACAGTATATAGACAAAACAAAACCTATCAACAAAAATATAAGATAGGAGTCGCGCAAACTAAGGTAGAAGAAAAAGGAAAAACAGACAAAACTGGGACCACAATTCAATTTTGGCCAGACTTAAATATTTTTGTAGGACAAACATTTGATCAAGAGGTGATTAATAAAAGGCTTAGAGAGTTAGCATACCTAAACAGCGGGATAAAAATAGTCTTTGAAGATGAAAAAACAACCCAAAGCACATCCCACTTTTATGAAGGGGGGTTGAAAGAGTTTGTTCAACACCTAGACAAAAACCAAAATTCTTTATTTGAAAAACCCATCCATATTAAGGGAGAAAAAGAAGGTGTCCCTGTGGAGGTTTCTCTGCAATACAACACATCTTATACAGAAAAGGTTTTAACTTTTGTTAATAACATAAATACGATTGAGGGGGGAACTCATTTAGCAGGGTTTAAGGCAGCGCTAACCAGATCTTTAAATAGGTATGCTACAAAAAACAATCTTGTTAAAAACAAAGACGTTTCTTTTGGAGGCGAAGATGTTAGAGAAGGGCTAACAGCAGTTCTTTCTATCAAGGTTCCAGAGCCTCAGTTTGAAGGACAAACAAAAACGAAACTAGGAAATGGAGAAATTAAAGGAATTTGTGACTCCATTATAATGGAGGGAATCTCCGAACATTTAGAACAAAACCCAGAAATTGGAAAAACAATTATTCAAAAAGCAGAAAATGCAGCACGAGCAAGAGAAGCCGCAAAAAAAGCAAGAGAACTTATTAGGAGAAAAAGCGTTTTAGATATTTCAGCTTTACCAGGAAAGCTTGCAGACTGCTCAGAAAAAGACCCAGCGCTAAGTGAAATATATTTTGTTGAGGGGGACTCTGCTGGAGGAACGGCCAAACAAGGAAGGGATAGAAAATTTCAAGCAATACTACCTCTTAGGGGCAAAGTTATTAATGCAGAAAAAGCACGAATTGACAAGCTATTGTCTAATAATGAAATCCAAACAATAATAACGGCGCTTGGCGCAGGTTTTGGGGGAGATGTTGATTCTGAAGAAACCTCCGTTGGAGATTTTGATATTAATAAACTTAGATATCATAAAATAGTTTTAATGACAGACGCGGATGTAGATGGTAGCCATATAAGAACCCTTCTTTTAACTTTTTTATTTAGAAAGATGCCAGAGTTAATAACGGGGGGGCACATTTATATTGCCCAACCCCCATTATATAAAATAACAAAAGGTAAAAAATTAGAATACGCCTATACAGATGAGCAAAGAGATATGGTTTTAAATAAATTAAAATCAGAAAGTGATGTAAAAATAAATCTAGCTAGATATAAAGGTCTTGGTGAGATGAATGCTGAGCAACTTTGGGAAACAACAATGGACCCAGAAAAAAGAACCCTTTTACAAGTTACAATGGAGGACGCTGAACAGGCAAACGAGATATTTACAAAACTAATGGGGGAAGAGGTTGAGCCAAGAAGAGAGTTTATTGTAACCCAAGCTAAATTTGTAGCAAACTTAGATATATAATGGATCAAGAAAAAAAATATCAACCAGGAAATATTCAGTCTAGAGACATTGTTAAAGAAATGTCAGAGTCATACCTTAATTATTCTATGTCTGTTATTGTTAGTCGAGCACTACCAGATGTTCGAGACGGACTCAAGCCTGTTCATAGAAGGGTTTTGTATGGGGCTTCTGATTTAGGAGCAACATGGAACAGAAGTTATAAAAAGTCCGCGAGAATTGTTGGAGAGGTTATGGGTAAATATCATCCACATGGAGACTCTTCTGTTTATGATTCTTTAGTTAGAATGGCACAACCATGGTCTTTAAGATATCCTTTGATTGATGGGCAAGGAAACTTCGGGTCTATTGATGGAGATAATGCTGCAGCAATGAGATACACAGAAGCTAGAATGGGAAAAATTGCGGCAGAAATGCTCCAAGACATAGATAAAGAAACGGTCGGGTTTACTCCAAACTTTGATGATTCTTTAGAAGAACCAACTGTTTTGCCAACAATTATTCCAAACCTTTTAATGAATGGGTCAGAGGGAATTGCCGTTGGAATGGCAACTAAAATACCTCCCCACAATTTATGTGAGTTAGTTGCAGGGTTAAAAGCTTTATTGGAAAACCCCGAAATATTAGTAGAGGAAATTATAGAAGAACATATTCAAGGGCCTGATTTCCCAACAGGTGGATACATAATGGGTATAGATGGAATTAAATCAGCATATTCTACTGGTCGCGGAAGAGTGGTTATGAGAGGAAAGGCTTCTGTTGAGGAGCTTGACAGCGGAAAAGAAAGAATTATAATATCAGAAGTCCCATACCAAGTTAATAAATCTAATTTAGTAGAAAAAATTGCAGACCTTGTACGAGATAAAAAACTAGAAGGAATTTCAGATTTAAGGGATGAGTCTGACAAAGACGGTATTAGAATAGTTGTTGAGTGTAAAAGAGATGCTATTGGTGAGGTTATTTTAAACAATCTCTACAAATACACCCAACTACAAGACACTTTTGGGGTTATTCTATTAGCTTTAGTTGACGGAATTCCTAAGGTTATGGGTCTTAAAGAAATGCTAAACCATTTCTTAAATTTTAGAAGAGAAATTATTATCAAAAGAACAAAGTTTGAGCTTCAAGAAGCAGAGGCAAGATCACACATTTTAGAGGGCCTTAAAAAAGCTTTAGAAAATATTGATAAAGTAATTTCTATAATTAGAGGGTCTAAAGATCCAGAAACAGCGAAGAAATCCCTAATAGAAACATTTTCTTTTTCTGAAAAACAGACTAAAGCTATTTTAGATATGAGGCTACAAAAACTTACATCGCTAGAAATAGATAAGGTTGTGGAAGAGTATAACCAGCTTCAAGAATTAATTAAAAACCTAAATGAAATATTAATTAACAAGGAAATACAAGACAAAATCATTAAAGAAGAACTAGAGTCCACTTTAGATAAATATAGTGATGAGAGAAAAACAGAAATAATACCTTTTAGCGGAGACTTAAGTGTGGAAGACATGATTGCAGATGAAGATATGGTTGTTACCATTACTCATAATGGATATATAAAACGTCTTCCAACAACAACATGGAGAGCCCAAAGAAGAGGTGGAAAAGGAATGAAGGGTGCAAAAACAAAACAAGACGACTACGTAGAGCACCTCTTAATTGCCTCAACTCACAATACGATGCTCTTTTTTACAAATAAAGGAAAATGTCATTGGCTAAAAGTACATCAAATTCCGCCAGGAGCAAGAACCTCTCAAGGAAGAGCTATTATAAACCTTATTAATTGTGAGCAAGGAGAAAAAGTAGAGGCTTTTGTTTCTATTAAAGAGTTTAATGAAACAGACCACATTGTAATGGCAACAAAAAAAGGAATAATTAAGAGATCCTCTTTAAAACTTTATAGTAAGCCAAGAAAAGGTGGAATCTATGCAATTGAAGTGAGGGAAGGAGATGAGCTGATTCAGGCGAGGGTTAGCAGCGGAGACCAAGACATTGTAATGGCAACTAGCGGAGGAAAGGCAATAAGGTTTGCCGAAGAAACAATAAGATCAACAGGAAGAAAAACTATGGGTGTTAAAGGAATTACAATGAGCTTTAAAGATGATTATGTTGTTGGTATGCTTGTTGTAAAAAGAGAGGGGTCCATTTTAGCTGCAACCGACAAGGGTTATGGAAAAAGAAGTGATGTTGACGCCTATAGAACTCAAAATAGAGGAGGAAAAGGCGTTTATACTATAAAATCTTCCCCAAAAGTTGGAAAATTAGTTTCTATTATGGAGGTTGTAGATGAAGACGACATTATGATTATTACAAATAAAGGAATAATGATTAGACAGCCCGTTGAAAATATTAAAGTAATAGGAAGAAACACTCAAGGCGTTAAGCTTCTTAGGCTAGATGAAGGCGCGTTTATTTCTTCAATTACGAAAGTTTTAAAAGAAGAGGAAGAAGACAATGATATCTCTGAAGGGAAGGAAGAGCGATCTTAAAGCCCAAAAGAAAAGCTGTCCTCTGAGGAATAAAAAATAACAACAATTAATTCTAAAGTACTTTTTGAAATTAAAGATAAGATTAAAAAAGTACAAAAAGCACATAAACCAACACTTATTGCGGTTACAAAAACGCATCCAAAATCAGCAGTTGAAAGCTCAATAGAAAAAGGGGTTTATGATATAGGCGAAAACAAAGTTCAAGAGACAGAACAAAAATTAAAAGATTATATAAGGCCTTCAAAAATGAAGGTACACTTAATTGGACATCTTCAGAAAAACAAAGTTAGAAAAGCGGTAAGAATATTTGATTATATACAAACAGTAGACTCTCTTTCTCTTGCAAAGAAAATTAATAAAATAGCAAAAGAAGAAAACAAGGTTCAAAAAGTTTTTTTACAGGTTAATATTGGAAACTTAAAAAACAGATATGGGTTTTTAACAAAAGAAATAGAAATAGCAGCAAACATTATTAAGTTATATAAAAATATAGACATTGAAGGTATTATGATTATTCCTCCACTAACAGATAATAAAAAAAAATACTTAAATTATTTTAAAAGCGCAAAAGAAATTCAATCTAAAGTAGAGAAAAAAATAAAAACATGCACAAAACTTTCTATGGGAATGACTAACGATTATATTGATGCAATAAAAGCAGGGGCAACCCACATAAGAATAGGAACAGCGCTGTTTGGAAAAAGAAAAAAATGATTATAATAACACAAGAAGCAGCAAAAGCAAAAAAAAACTTTTCATATGATATTGTTGCAAACATTAATAACCTTAAAAAACTAAAGAAAAGCCTTTCTGTTTTTGAAAAAAAAACACCAATTAAAATTTATGACATAGGTCTTAATAAAGAATATAAACAGGAGATTTTAGAGGTTAGAGATCATTTAAATAAAACAGGAATAAACCCCATTGTTGGAAGCCATAAAATTGAGTTTAAAGATATTGGAGAATTATATAAAAGCAAAAAAGGCGTGAGAACTGTTTGTTGTGGAAAAAGGTTAAATTTAAATTATAAAAACCCAAGTCACTTTTTATGTGTTTTTAGTGTTTTTGTTTTTTATTTAGGATTTACTAATATTTCAGGATTTATTTTTAACAAAGGATATAATTAAATCAACAAGATTTGCTTAAAGTTGTTTATAAAAAAACAGGAGAAAGACATAAATGCACATAGATTTTGAGTTTTTTTTCCTGTGTTTTTCCTCGTTGTTTGCTCTTATAAATCCTATTGGAATAGTTCCTATATTTATATCAATCACTGAAGAATATACAGCAAAAGAAAAAAATAAAATTATAGTTAGCTCCGTTACGTTTGCGTTTTTTGTTTTATTGTGTTTTTCGTTAATTGGAGATTTAATTTTTTCATTTTATGGAATTACAATGCATGCATTCAAAATAGCTGGAGGAATTATTTTATTCAAAATAAGCCTAGATATGGTAGAATCAAAAAGATCTAGAACCAAAACCACCCCATCTGAAGAAAAAGAGGCAGAAAACAAAAAAGAGGTTGCATATACTCCTTTGGGAGTCCCTCTAATAGCTGGACCAGGAGCTATAGCATCAATAATGATTATATATTCTGAAACAAGCGGAAACATAAATCATAAAGTTCACTTATTTGTGGCACTAATGTGCGTTTTATTAATTACCCTGGTTATATTCAAAGCATCGAAATATTTATTAAAAACTTTTAAAAGGTCTGGTCTAAGAATTATGCAAAGGATTATGGGTATAATATTAATGGTTATATCAATCGAATTTATTTTTCAAGGAATTGAAAGTATTGTAACAAAATGGAAAGTCTAAAAAACCAACAATTATGGAAAAAAAAGCAATAGAAGTTTTTAATGGGTGGGCCCAAAAAGGAAGAGACGAAGGAATGAAAAAAAATCATTTTGAGTCCTATGTGCAGATTAAAAAAATTATCAAAGAAGAATTCCAAGGAGCTAAAAATGCTTTTTTGGCGGACGTTGGGTGTGGGAACGGATGGGCAACAGAAGACCTTTTAAAAGAGAGCTTTATTACTAAGGCATATGGTTACGATGGGGCTAAAGAAATGATCAAAAATGCTCAGAAAAAAAACCATAAAACAAATTTTTTTCATACAAACCTAAACCGGTGGAACCCAAAACAAAAATTTGATATAATATATTCAATGGAGGTTCTTTATTATTTAAAAGAACCTCAAAGTTTTATTCAACAATGTTATAAAAAATGGCTTAAACCCAATGGTCTTTTTATTGCTGGAATTGATTATTATAAGGAAAACAAAAAATCTCATTCTTGGCCAGAGCAACTTGGTGTATCAATGAAAATAAAAACGTGTGATGGTTGGAAAAGAGAGCTAATTAAAAGCAAATTCAATAATTGTAAAATTAAAATAGTCAACAAAAAAAAGGATTGGGCAGGAACATTAATTTTTTGGGGAAGAAAAAATGATTTATAAACAAATTAACAACATTTCTAAAAAAGAAATTAAAAAAAAACTAAACAAGTTTTTTAATGAAGATGACATAAAAAACGATATTACAACCAACACATTCGTTGATAAGAAAAAAACCATGAAAGTAAGCTTTATTGCAGAGTTTGAGGGTGTCTTTTGTGGAGAAAAAATCATTGAAGCTGCATTTTCAAAAAAGGTTAAAACTACAGTTTTTATTAAAGACGGGTTTAAGGTTAAAGATAATTTTAAAATAGCAACGGTTGAGGGTCCTTCCTTTGAAATATTAAGAAAAGAGAGGGTGGTTTTGAACCTGATTCAAAGGATGTCTGGAGTAGCGTCAGAAACAAATCGTTATGTCGTCAAAGCCTATAGAAAAAATATTAAAATTTTAGATACAAGAAAAACGACTCCAGGACTTAGAATTTTTGAAAAGTATGCAGTATTCTGTGGGGGGGGGAAAAACCACAGGCTTAACCTATCAAAAGGGATTATGATAAAAGACAATCATGTTGGGTCAAACACAAACATTGAAGAAACTCTTTATAAAAAAAAATCAAACAACCTCCCTTTTCAGGTTGAGGTAGACACACTAGAACAATTAAAAAAATGTTTAAAACACAAAATTGATGCGGTTCTTTTAGACAACATGGACCCAGGCACAATTAAAAAGTGTATTAGCTTAATAAAAGAAACAAATAAAAAGGTTTTTATAGAGGTTTCAGGAGGGATAACCTACAAAAACCTAAACAAATATTTAGTTTTAGGAGTAGACGCTATATCGGTTGGGGCAATTATTCATCAGGCAACATTTAAAAACATTAAGCTAGAAGTAAGTTAGGATCCTCTGTGAAAAAAGGTGGTCCAAAGCAAGGCATCTAAAAATAACGTGTGAAATGCAAATATAGCAGAACCCAAAACATAAACTAAATACATTCCTCCGCTTTCTGTTTTTAGATCAAGAGTAAACAAAAACAAAAGAAGAGAAGCCACACCAACAGTAAACAAAACAAGAACAATAACAGCCCAATCATAAAAGCTTTTTTCAGAGTTAATATAGTCTACAGTTAGTCCCATCCACACCATAGAAGGAATAAAAATTAAAAGATATAAAAAATGCAAAGAAGAATAGCTAAAGGTCTCTAAAAAAACCTTATTAGTGTCAACATTGAATAAAAAATTATATGTAAAGAAAAAATAGCCAGCAGCAGAAATAAACATAATAGCAAAAATAATAGGCTGCAAAGGTTCTGGAACCCCACCCCACAAAGCCCTTCCTACCTGTTCGTTTGTTTGGAGACCTAGGAGCTTCTTTATTTTAATCCAATTATGCGCGTAACTAAGAATAACCATGCTTCCAAAAACTAAATTAATTATAACCAGAATAGTCTTTTGTATCATATAATAACCTCAATATTATCTATTAGTCGTGTTTTTTTAAAAAAAACTGCAATAGAAATTAAGACACTCCTATCAATTATTTCAATAGATTTCAAACTAGAAAGGTCTGAAACCTCAATATAGTCAACGGAGATTCCTTTAAAATTTGATATATAAATATCAATAGATTTTTTTATGTCAGAAGATTTTTTTGAACCAAGTCGAATTTTGTTTTGTGCAATTTTTAAAGAATCATATATACATCCAAGAAAGGATATTTCTTTATTATTAAAGGCTTCGTTTCTACTGCTCATTGCTAGGCCCCCTTTTTCTCGGACAGTATCACACCCAACAACTGTTAGGTTCAGGTTTAAGTCTTCAACCATCTTCTTTACAACTAACAGCTGCTGGTAGTCTTTTTTTCCAAAGAAGGCAGATGTTGGAGAAATAATATTAAAAAGCTTTAAAACAACAGTTAAAACGCCTTCAAAAAAATGAGGGCGCGATAAACCTTCCAGTGTTTTTGATAACCGAGACTCTTTAAGGGTAGTTGAAAAGTTTTTAGGGTAAATCAAATTTTTATCTGGAACAAAAAGGGCATCAACTCCAATAGAATCTAAAAGCAAAAGATCCTCGTTATTTTTTTGAGGATAAAAATCAAAATCTTCATCAGCAGAAAATTGTTTAGGGTTGATAAAAACACTTACGACAGTAGATTTGCAAGAAGATATAGATTTTTTTATAAGAGAAGCGTGTCCTTCGTGCAGAGCGCCCATGGTTGGAACAAACCCAATAGAGCCTTCTAGGCTTGAAGACCAGGCACGATACTTTGATATGGATTTAAATATTTTCAGAAATATCTTCTAATATTTTTGAGGTTAGATTTATATAGTTTTTAGAGCTGGGAAAGAGTTTTTTTTCAACGCTTTTTTTATATTTTTTTAATCCTTTCGCAAGGTGTTTGTTTCCATCTAAAAATTTTTTTGCGTGTTTGGGAGAAAGATTATCAAATAAACCAAGAACATCATGAAAAACTTGAATTTGTCCATCGCAGTCTGGACCAGATCCAATCCCAATGGTTGGTATTTTAATTTTTTTAGAAATAATTTTTGCAAGATTAGAGGGAATGCCCTCTAGGACCAAAGAAAAAGCACCAGCATTTTCTATTTCAATTGCTTCATTTATTAGTTTTTGTGCGCTCTTTTTTGTTTTTCCTTGAATTTTATAACCAGACATTGTGTTAATTGATTGGGGCTGCAAACCAATATGCCCAACCACTGGTATTCCAGAATCAACAAGAGCATTAATTTTATTTAAAACTTCTTTTCCACCCTCTAGCTTAACAGCATTAGCACCAGCCTTTATAAACCTTCCTGCATTTTTAATAGCATCTCTTTTAGAAGGCTGGTATGATAAAAAAGGCATATCTGCTACAATTAAAGAGCAGGAGTTGCCCCTAACAACCGCCCTTAAAACAAACATCATTTCATCCATTGTAATTGGGGTTGTATTTTCATACCCAAAAACCACCATAGAAGCACTATCTCCAACAAGAATTAGAGGAAAACCCAGAGAACTACAAATAGAAGAAGAGGTGTAATCATATGCAGTTATTGTTGCAAAAGGCTTAGATTCTTTTTTAAAGCCTTGAATGTCTTTTATATAATATTTTTTCAAAATATGTTTTTGTTGTTTACAATAACTTGAGAGGCTACTTCAATGATCTCATTTTTTTTATTGACATGTACAATTTTAGGTTTGTGGTTTTTTAATTCAGTGTGTTTTATATTGCAGTAAGAAACTATAATTACTAAGTCTCCAGGGTTTACAAGATGGGCGGCAGCCCCATTAATACAAATTTCACCACAATTTTTATTGCTTTCAATTACATATGTAGTTAGCCGGCTTCCATTTGTAATATTTAAAACCTGAACCTTTTCATACTGAATAAGATTTGCTGCCTCCATCAGATCTTTATCTATAGAAACAGAACCAACATAGTTAATATCTGCATCTGTAACACATGCACGATGAATTTTTGATTTAAGCGCCTCAACTATCATCTATGAACCCCCAATAATAATATGCTTATAAATTAAAAAATAAATAAATAAGAAGAAAGAAAGAGATTATAACACAATATATAGTGTTGTTGTTTAAAGAAGCCACAACAAAAAACAAAAAAAATCTTTGTATTGCTCTTAATTGTTAATATCTTTGAAATCTTAGAAGAGATTTTTATATAAAAACACTAAACAAGCAAGGAAAAAAAGTGAAAAAAAGATTAAGCATTATTTTAATAGTAAGTTTTTTAATGTCATCATGCGCCTGGCTAAAGGAAGACATTGACAATAATCCTGATATAGATACAGAGAAAGAAAGTCCTCAAAAATTAAAAAACGAAGAAGCATCTAATGATAGGCCTATAAAAAACAATAAACAAAGCCCTAAAAAAGAGCAGGTATTAAAAAAAGAAATTAACACATCATCCCATTATGGTATTTTAATTGAAGAGCAAAGTCTTCAAATTAAAAAACTAAGAGCCGAGCTCGACTTTTTAAATGAAGAACTATATCAGCTGAAAGCTCAGTCACAGGTTTGGGAAAATCCGTTTGCTATTTATAATAAAGAAATTGTTTTGGAAAATGGATCAACAATATATGGAAAAATAATATATCAAGACCAAGATATTATTAAAGTTGAAACGTTGATTGGAGGCCTTACTATAGATAGAGGCACAATAATAAAGGTAACAGAAAATGTTGTAGAAATACTTCCAAAAGACTCTCTATCAGTAAAAACCTTAAAGAACTTTGTTAAAGAGGGCTCTATTATAGAAACAGAAACCTCCCCAGCAAACACCCAAATTGAAAGAAAAGGGAATAAAGAAAAGGCCAATTTAATTGTTTTGGGAAGCATATATGAAAAAACAGATGAGAACGGAAATACAATGCTATCAGGCGAAATAAAAAACATTGGACTAAAAAGAGCAGACTTTGCTAAAGTAAACTTTTTATTTAGGATGAACTGGAGAGGAGATACAAAGCCAATGACATGCTTTGTAAAGGGGTCAATTCAAGACCTAGGCAATGGTGTTATTTCTGATGCCTCAGTAGACCCAGAATCAATTGGGGTGTTCGAGCTATTTGTTCCAAAAGGCTTTGGAAACTTTATAAGCTATTCATATTCTTTAGATTGGGAGCAATATGAATAACAAGACAAGAACATTGATAATAATAGCTATAGGTTTTTTGGTTTCAGGTACCGATGACTTTAATAAAAAATATTGGAGTTTAGGAGTTCAAATTAAAAAATCAAACCCTAAAAAAGTAGTAGTACAAAGAGAGTATAGTTTATATAAGCAAGACCATGCAAATAGTCAGGTTATCAAGAGAAGCAACAATTTATATGCTCAGGAAATAAACTATTTAATAGACCCAGAAAAAGTGGAAATTGAAAACAAAAAACAAAAAAAGGATTCTCCAAAAAGTGATAATAAATCAATAAAAAATATGATTATTAATGAAAATTATTTTGATGCAGCTAAAGCCATTATTTCTTTGAAAGAAGAGGATATAGGGAGTCAGTTTGAGAGCAAAGATGACTATTTTTATTGGAGCAGTCTTGTCTATTATAATTTAGGTAATGAACAGGAGGCAATTTTTAATATTAATCAAATAATGGGCTCAAAAACACCTGAGGTTTTATTTCTAAAGGGGTTAATTTTTCAAAACAGTGACATTAAAAGGTTTGAGACGATTTTAAATCAAATTATAAATGAATATCCGAACAGTGATTATTCTAAGTACTCAAAAGATCTTTTAAAAGACATATGATTAAAAGAAAACTATATAGAGTTCTTTTTTTAAGCATATTGATTTTTTCGGTTGTTTATTCTAATTCTAGGGTTGCTTTTTCAAGACCACAGTCAGTTTATAGAACCCCTTCAAGCTTTTTTCCTGATATGGGAGAGGGAAAGCTTTCTTTGGGGTTTAGTACTGAGTTTATTGACTTTGAGGTTCCTTCTAGCAGTAGCAGCGCTTTTATTAACTCTAAAATCAAAGATTGGAACTTTGGGTTCACGTATTCTTTGTTGCCAGATTATAGGTCTTTAGATCAAATAAACGCTCTATTGGACGACCCGGCAACTACAGATGTTGTAGAGGGCCCCTTAGAAGAGTCTCCGTATGAGGTTTCAATACATCTTCAAAGAAGAATATATGGATATAAATCTTTATATATGGATGTTGGGTTTCAGGATATAACCTTAAAAAGCTTTAGTTCAGAAAAAAAACTTTTTGACGATGCCTCTTTTTTCTTTGTTGTTTCGAATAACAAAAAATACAATAAATATGACCTAACTATTAACTATGGGTTTGGTACAGGCAAGATAGGAAGCGATTCTCATAACTATGAAGATAATTCTGGGCCAGCGATGAGTCCCTTTCTGTCTCTATTCTTAAACACACCATATTTTAATAATAGAATGAATATAATTTTTGAATATGATGGTGGAGGAATAAACATAGGGTCACAGATTCCAATAACAGACATTTATTCATTGCGCTTCGGTGTTTCTCATTTAAACAAAATCACCGAATGGGGAAAAAGAGGCTCAGAGGGAAATGAATCTACTCAGCTAGAAGAAGACGCCCCAACAATAATGATGGGTTTTATTATGAATATTCCAGATATAAACAGCGATCAAGAAAGAATTAAAAATAGCTTGCTAGACCCTGAAAAATCCAAGTTTGGAGAATTTCAACCGCTAGTAATTGTTGACTCTACAAAAATAAAACAACAGGAAAGGGTAATAAGAAGCTATAAAGACTCTTTAAAAGTGTTTAAATCAGAATTAGAAAAAAACTACAATGAAAACGGACAACTAAGAAAAAACCTAGGGGTTTTGCAAGACTCAACAAAAAAAATCTTGTTAGACATACAAATAGACCAATCAAAAACAAATGAAGCAATGCGCCTTTTTCAAAAAAGTCAAGATTTACTAATTGAAGAAAAATATTATGAATCTCTAGATGTTATTAATAAAGTAATTGAATTAAAACCCAATTTATCTATAGCTTATGCTAGAAGAGGAACAATATATTATTATTTAAATGATACAAAATCAGCATCTATGAGCTGGAATATTGCGCTAAAACTTGATCCAGAATATTATCAGGTGAGGGATATTTTAGAGGGCCTAAAGTCTGGACAATTGCAGCCGCTTTATAAGGAAAATTCAACTAAAACTGAGGAACAATAAATGAATTTAGGAACATTAATAGGACTGTTTTTAGGTACTGGATTAATAGGAACGGCAGCATTTTTATCTTCTTTAGCAACAGGAATTTCGTTGATGGCGTTAGTTGACGTTGTTAGTTTATTAATAGTTGTCGGGGGGTCTCTTGCGGCAACAGCTATAGCCTTTAAAATGAAGGATGTTATTAGGTTGTTTGGACTATTAAAAATGATTTTTAAAGATGACAATTTTTCTTTAGGTGATGTTGTAGACGATTTGTGTGATTTGTCAGAGGCCAACAGAAGGGGAAGAAAAGATTTTGAGGCAGCCTTAGGATCAGCACCACAATCGATGAGCTTTAGGATGCATATGGTAAAAGATGGGTGTGAGCTTATTTTGGGAGGAACCAAAATAGAAGACATAGAAACAATTATGGAAAATATGGAAGCATATAGAGAGCAAAGAGAACTACAAGAAATGAATGTTATGAAATCTTTGGGAATTTATGCCCCTGCATTTGGCATGGTTGGAACGCTAATAGGCCTTGTATTTATGTTGAAAGGAATGGGACAGCCACCACCACCAGGAGTTGATGTTGATCCGCAAGCTCAAATGGGTAATTCTATGGCTGTTGCACTTATTACAACATTGTATGGAGCATTGTTCGCAAACTTTTTGTTTTTACCCTTTGCAGACAAACTTAAAGGAAAGAACGAGGGAAAAAAGGTAGAAAGTGCATTAATAACAGAAGGGATACTTCTTATTTCTCAAAAAGTACACCCGTTGCAAATTAGAGAAAGGTTGAATGCATATTTACCTCCTAAAATGCGAAAAAAATTAGAAGATGAATAAAAATGGCAACAAAAAAACTATCTAAATCAGAAATTAAAAAGGGTAAATGTAGCTATCCTGACCCTCCAGACGAGGGCCTTCCTATCTGGATGGGAACCTTTGCTGATATGATGACTTTGTTGTTTGCTTTTTTTGTGTTGTTGTTTTCTATGGCAACGCTAGACCCAGTAAAATATTCTGCGTTTCAAAATGCTCAGTCAGATAAAAAGGGAGGCATTACAGAAATTAATGAAAATGAGGGAATGCCAATTAAATCTCAAGCTGAAATAAAAAAAGATTTACAAGAGATGACTCAAAAGATGGAAGGTGAAATTAAAGAAAAAATGAAAGAAGACGTTGATGCAGCGAGCCTATCTGAAAAATTAAAGGAATCTAAAAAAAGGGAAATTGATGAAAGTGAGCCCCTTAAGGTTTCTCATGACCCAAGAGGGGTTGCTTTAGAAATAGATGGTGAGATTTGCTTTACATCGGGATCAGTAAATTTAAAAGATGAAATAAAAATACTGTTAGAAGAAGCATCAAAGCTCATGATTAATCCTGATGATAAAAGAGGAATACTTGTTGAAGGCCATACGGACAACGATCCTGTTACAGGCGACCTTAAAGAAAAATATAAAAATAATTGGGGCCTTTCTTCATTTAGGGCCTCAGAAGTGGTTACGTATTTAATTGAAGAAAAAAAAGTCTCAGAAAATAGGCTAATATCTGTTGGTTATGCAGATCAGTGGCCATCAGAGGCTGAGTGGGTTCAAGTTAGAAACGGTGATGTTAATGATGAGTTTATTGTTAAGGCGAATGCAACACCAGAACAAAAAGCAAAAAACAGAAGAATTAAAGTAATTTTTGCGACAAGATAATAAATAGCGTAGGAGCGATGTTATGTTAAAAAACTTTTTTAAAACAACATTTTTATCAATTATAATAGTTGGCTTTTTATTTCCATCTGATTTGTTTCTTAAAAAGAAAATTCAAATTGATGATAGATTTAGAAATGGTCTAAAACTAAGTCCAGATTTATACAAAATATGGATTGGGACAAAATCAGATGCTAACATTAATAGTCAATATAGAATTGAAAAAAAGCAAAAAACAACAAAGAGTAAAGAGTATATCCCGGGGCTACCAACAGTACCCTCAGCTCCTAAAACAATATCATCTAACCAAAAGCACACAAGTGATTTTGACTATGTGGTATATGTTTATATTGACAACTCATATAATACAATGGCATTAAAAAATCAAATGAGACACAATATTATTGATGTGTGGAGTGGCCTTAACCATTGTCAGGAGTGTATTGTTTTTGAAGCGATGGCATTTCAAGATGATTCAATGAAAAAAGAAGGTCTAGCTGATAATGGGATTAGTTCAGACGTAGAAGAAAGATTAAAGGCTGCTGAAAATGCTGCCAAACAGCTAGAGTCTACCTTGTTAGAACTTCAAGAAATGCAGGATGCGAATATAGCTCAAGAAAGAACGATAGAGCTACAAGAGTATGAGCTTGCACAACAAAAACAACAGCTATTAGATGATCAGTTTATAGAGTTAGAAGAAAAGTTAAGAGAGCTTGAGTTTGAACGAGAAGAAAAAGAAGATGCCTACAACCAAATGAAAGACTTTAGGATGAACTATCTTGAAGAGCAGTATAAAATGCATGCAACATTTAAAGACAGTCTTTTAACAAGATACGGGCAAAAGCTAGACAACATATATGACCCAATTATAGGCTGTACTGATGAAAAGGCACTAAACTTTTCTTTAAAAGCAAACAAGTCTTGTGATGACTGTTGTAGGTATGATGAAAATAGCTCTCTTTATATTTTAGGATGTATGGATTCAGCGGCAGTTAATTTCGATGTGGCAGCAACCCAGCCTTGTACCGATTGTTGCAGCTATGAAATTATAGGCTGTATGGATCAGGATGCCCGAAATTATGATTCTTTGGCAAATAAAAGCTGTTTAGACTGTTGTGAGTATCAACAACAATCATGGGTTGTATGGCTGATTGCGGGATTGTTAACTATTTTAATTATATTATCTGTTTTTGCTATTTTGGGAAACAGGAAAAAAGTGGTTTATCTAAAACCAAAAGACCAGCCAAAGAATAGCTCAGAATCAGAAGAAAACTTAGAAGACAAGTCTAAGGCTCAAACGATAACGGCTCCTTCAGCGCCTTCTCCTCAGCCATTGGTAACACCAACGCAGGCATATGTAGATGAAGGTGTCCTTCAGTCAGAAATTAGAACTCAAAGACAGTCTGCTGTTGCTATGAGCGCAGGACAAAAAGAAGGGGCAACTCAAATTGTTAAAGACTGGTTGTCAGAATCAAAAGGTGAAGAAAACTCAGAAGAAAACTCAGAGGAATAAATTATGGAATATAAAAGTTTATCAGGCTTAGATAAGGCAGCGGTTCTATTACAAGTTTTAGGAGAACCTTTGTTCGTTTCTTTTTTTACAGAGCTGCCTAAAGAACAAATTTTAAAAATCAGAGTAAGAAGCAATGAACTGGGCTCCAGCATACCAACTGTAATTAAAAAACAAATATTAGATGAATATTCGTATCTAATGCTTCAAGATAAGTATAGGCAAAGCAGACCAGAATCTGTACGACTTTTTGAATTCTTAGAAGATTTAAACGATGAAGCGTTGTTTTATTTATTATCCAAGGAAAAGCCTAGCGTAGCAGCCCTTGCTATAGACCAGGTGTCTGAAGAAAAAAGAAATAACTTTATAGAAAATTTAAAACTTCAGCAAAAAAATGATGTTATTTTAGAGCTTGGAAACCTTGGAGATATTCCTTTGGAAATGGTTGTCGAAATATCTAAAGAATTAGAAAAAAAAGCATCCACAATACCACAAAGTAAAGAGTTTTCAAGGGGAGGTGGAAAAAAAATGGCAGATATTCTTAATACAATGAACGAAGAAGAGGCCAATCAATATTTAAACCAGGTTCAGAGCACTGACCCAGATCTATATTCAGAAATAAAAAAATATTATTTAACCTTTAGCGATTTGGTTAACATGGAAGAAGAGGTTGCGAGTGATTTTTGGACTAATCCTGATATTGACATTGATAGTTTAGCCCTTGCTGTTAAAGGTATAGACGAAGAAAAAAGAAATAAAATAATAGATACTCTTCCAAAAAAGAAACAGGCAATGTATCAGCCTATAGAAAAACCAATGCCTAAAAAAGATGTTATGGCAGCAAGGCGAAATATCGTTGGTTTAGCACAAGAGATGATTGCATCAGATGCTATAAAGATAGAAGATGTTATTGGCGGCGGAGAACAAGAGATGATTGAATAATTTCTTGGTTGAAATTTTTAAACAAAAAAAGGGAACCTATAATTGGTTCCCTTTTTTATTATAATTAGATGAAGCTGTTAAATTAACTTCTGCCTAAAATAGTATTAACCAATAAAATAATATCTTGAACATTTAATTGAGTATCTTCGTTCATGTCTCCGCACAATTCATACTGCTCTGCTAAGATTAAATTAACAAGAAGAATGATATCTGACACATTTAATTGAGGGTCATCATTTAAGTTTCCAAGATTAGAACAGCCATTAGAAATAGACAATTCGTAATCAAGAGAGGCTGTATAGATATCAGAGTCTGCAAATTCAAAAGAGGCTAAATATTCTCCGCTTTCAAGATCATCTAGGCTAGCTGAGAAAACTACGCCCTCATCATATGTATGGGCTGATGGAATCATACTTAAAGTTGAAATCTCATTACCATCGTTATAAAGAGTGACACTTCTCTTCCAAGGAAGGTTGTCATCAGTATCAGTATAAACAAGGCTAATTGAGTTTGTATTATTATCATAATTTGGAGATGATAAAACAGGGTCTATATTACCTTCTTGGTGCTGAGAACCAAATATGATTACTCCAGGGTTAGTTTGATCTGGAGCAGAATAGGAAGGTGTAGTAGAAAACGCAGGAATGTCAACTGCTATTGTAATTCCAAGCAAAACAACACCCTGCAAAGAATTTGGCCAGACACCAAACCCAGAATCATTAAATAAATAGTTTGCATCAAAGCCTGTGCTTAGGGTGCTTCCAGATCTATTAATTTGTACATCTGTAGTAATTTGTTCTGGAGCACCATCTAGATTAATATCTTCACTGCTCAAATCCGCATTAGTAAGTTTTAAAAGACCTGAAGATAGCTCAAATCCTCCTAAGCTGCCTATTGAACCAAGGTCAAGATATCCAACCGCATATGCTGTTTCAGGGCTATCAGGATTAACAATTCCTATACCATAGAGATAAAAAGTTCCTCCACTAAAAAGGCCATAACTACCTGCATCACAACACTCTCCAGCAATATCCATTGATAGATAAATTTTGTTAATATCTTCAGAATCAAAAGCTTTGTTGTATGTTCCTACAACACTTAAAATATCTTGATTAGAGTTTGCATCAGATGAAGGGTCTTCAATTATAAGTGCTTCAAAATTTGAGTTTGGAGGGAACTGATTATTTATATTATTTGGAGCCTGGGAAATAACAAGACTTCCATAATCTAATCCTAAAGTTGAAGAATTTACTATTCCTCCCAAATACCAGTCTACATTATTACCTCCTGATGTAATGGAAGTTATTCCCCAAGTGTTTTCATAGCCTTCAGTCCCAATTAAGGAAAAATCAGAAGAGGACGACCAGGTTGATTGATTATCTGTTGAAATATAAATATTTCCTGCAAAATCGTTTGCATTGTATGTCAGCGTGCTCGATATATCTGCATTAACAATAAATTCTTGTCTAGGAGCTGTTGAAGTTAGGTTAGATAAATATTCTTCACGAACATTCCCAAGTTCACTGTAATTTATTTTTTCTGCTGCTTCAAAAAGTTTTTGAAACATAAATTTATGTGCTTCGTTTACTATTCGCTTTGTTGCTTCAGGCGTGAGGCCTTGTTCATTTGTGAAAACAAAAGCAATTAAAACAATTATACTTAAAAATTTCTTCATTATTTAAAACCCCTTCTTATAAAGTCAAAGCTAATTTAAACAAAAATAATCAATAAACGTAATAAAGTGTGATTTAAACAACAAAAATTGAATTATTTCAAGGATGATTTTTTAATGCCTTTTATAAATGAATCCATTAAAAAGAACTTAGTCAACAAAGGGTGTTTAGAAAATTTAAGAAAAATTTTAGCTATATATAGAGTTAAGCTATTAAATAAAAATGGTGTATAAAAAGATGAAACTAGGCGATACTCAAGGCTTTTTTTATGGATGGGATGTTTTTTTATTATTTTAATAAAATTATATTTTCCATAATCATATACGTTTTGAAGGTAGTCTTCGAAACTTTTATTTACATGATGATAAGACAAAGCATTATTGTTTTGTCGCATTCCATTGGGAAATTTTTTACTAATTCGAATAGAAAGCTCTATATCTTCCCCACCATATTTTTTCAGGCTTTTATCAAAAGGGCCAGCAGTACCGATAACCTCCTTTTTTATAATGGTGTTGCTAAAAACAAACCACTTATATTTTAAATTATGAGTAATTCCAGCTTTTTTTGAACCTCTGTAGTTACTAAACAAGTATTTTTCTAAACGAGAAAGATGTTTTTTGGCAAGAGGCTTTAAGTTTCCCGTAACGCCCACTATATCGTTATTTTGATTAAAAAAATCTAACATGTTTGGAAGCCAATTTTCCTTTACATCTATATCGCAGTCTAAAAAGACTAAAAAATTTCCTTTGGAATGTTTAATGCCTGTATTTCTGGCGCTTGAAAGACCTAAGTTTTTGTTATGAACAATAACACGTATATTTTTTTCTTTTTGTAAAATTTTTTGTGTTAAGTCTGTAGAGCCGTCATTAATAACGATAATTTCTGCAGAATAGTTAATAGGCAGATTTTTTATAGAACCCTTTATAGATTTAAGGCAAGAATTTAGTGAAGCTTGTCCATTATAACAGGGAATTATTATAGATACTAGGCTATTCATTCATTAACATTGAATAATAATTATACAAGTTTTTACCTACAACCTCTACATCATGATTTTTGATAGCCCAATCGTAGGCTTTTTGTTTATAATAATCAATTTTTTCAGGATTTAAAATCAAATCAATCAATTTTTTCTCCAAGTTGTTTTGGTTAACATTAACCATTGGATGGTTTTTAAAAAAATTACGACACGAAGAATTCATTTCTGTCATACAGCAGGTATAAAGCCCCATTGCTTCAACTGAATTCATACCATAGCCCCAGCCTCCGTTGTCTCCAATTTGATCAATTAAAATATCACTAGTTCTTTTTAAATTAATTACTTTATGGTGGTCCATATTCTCTATTAAAGTGAATTTAACATTTTTATATCTAGAACAGATTTTTTTACAAATAGAAATAATTTTGTCGCTTCCTTTATAATGTCTGTTTGTTGGACTATGGCAAATAGAAATCTCATTTTCCGTTTTCTTAAAAATTTCATTCTTGTTTATTTTTATAGGTAAAAACAAATATTTCAATTTGCTATGTAGCGACAATAAGTCTAATTCGCTTGTTAAGCTTACATCTGCAAAGGCATTTAATGGCTCGATAACACCACGAGTTCTCATATCTTGGCCATGATATGTACATATTATTGGTTTTTTCAAACGTTTTATTCTTTTTACAAAAGAACAATTTCTATAAAAATCTAGACCCCATTCAAAATGATAAACATCAAAGTCTAAAAGATTGTATTCTTGTATAGCCCTTTCAACCTTAAATGACCAAAGCCAATCACGAAAACGAAAGAATAGTTTTTCTCGAAAACTATTAATTTCTGCTTTTGGAGGGTTTCCTTTTTTGGCTAAATAATCTCCACCGGCGCCTTTAAAAAAATTATAATATTGAGTTCTTATACCACGATAAATAGGGTTGGTTGAAATTAATGGAAGATTAAGACAAATACCAGAATCAAAAGAATTTGCTGTTTTATAAAAAGTAATAAATTTACAGTCATTCTTTTTTGAAAGATGATATTTTTTCCATGTTGATAAAGTACCAACAGTATTTTCTGGTGATATATATAGTATTTTCATTTTTAGTAATTTATGTATATTTTGAGAATATGAAATTATTTATTATTCCATCATGGTACCCTACAAAATTGAGCCCTAATAATGGATGTTTTTTTAAAAAATGGGCAGAATTTTTAAATAAATCAAGCAATGATGTTGTGGTGATAGCTCCTGTACTACACTCTTTGAGACTCTTTTTTGATTATCATAAAAAATCAAGAGAAAACGGACTTCACATGACTAATAAAGTACCAACGTTCATTAGTGAAAACATTAATATTTTTCCTAAAAATGAAAAATGTGCTTTTTATAGGTATAAATCACAAACAATTAATCTTTTTAATCAAGCTGTTGATAGATATGGAAAACCAGACCTTGTTTTGTGCCATTCTTCAATTTGGGCAGGAGCAGCGATTTCTAAAAAATTAAAAAATCAAAAAATTCCCTTTGTAATAGTTGAGCATTTAAAAGAGTTTTTAATAAAAAAATCTCTATCAAGCTTTGCAGAAAACGTAGTTAATCAGACATATGATTTATGTAATAAAATTATAGTACCAAGCAATGCATTAAAAGAAGCTATTCATCCCAAGTATAATTTAGATGAAAGAAAGATAGCAGTAATACCTAATCCTATTGATGAAGACGTTTTCACCTTAAAGCCGCGAAAACAAAAGAATTATAAAATCAACATTTCTTGTGTTTCTCTATTAAGAAAAGAGAAAAGGATTGATTTAATTGTAGACTCATTTAAAGAAATTATTAAGGATGGCATAAATGCACAGCTTAATATTATTGGAAGCGGAGAGTTGAATTCCACAATTAAAAAACAAATTAAAAAATTAGGATTATCTGATAAAATAAAATTAACAGGATATTTGAAGGAAGGAAAAATTGTAGAGAAGTTGCACAAAACCGATGTTTTTATTATGGCAAGCGATGTTGAAACCTTTGGATTATCATTAATTGAAGCACAGGCCTGTGGAATTCCCGCGGTTGTAACCAAATGTGGAGGACCCAATGATATTATTATTGAGAAAACAGGGCTTTTGGTGGAGACCAACTCAGTGCAAAGCCTTTCAAATGGCCTAAAAAAGATAATTTTTCAGATAGATCAATATGACCCTAATATAATTAGAGATATAACAATTAATAGGTTTGGTAAAGATATTTATATAAAATCAATTCAAAGTTTAATTAACAATTTATTAAAATCGCAAAAGGTCCATTAATTGGTTTTTAATATATTCAATATTTTGTTTTTTAATAACTCCCAAAAAAAGCAAAAATATTAAAAGCATAGTAAAAATAATTAGTCGAATAAAAAAAGAAGGATTTGTTTCAATAATTGCAAGAACGCCAAACAAAGCACTAGTTAGCCAAAAAATATTATATAGATTATAATCAATTCTATATATTTTTTTATTATATACAAATAAAGAAATAGCCATTGAAAAAAAAGCTATAAAAGTAGAAATTGCAGCACCCTTAATACCTAAAATAGGAATTAAAATAAAATTTAGTACAATATTTGTAATAGCCCCAATTCCCCTAACAATCGCAATATAAAAAGTGTTGTTGGTAATATAGGGTCCTGGAAGTTGTAGTATATAAGCTCCATGAAAAAGGTATCCTGCGCATATCCAGGGAACTATAGAAACAGAATCACCGAACGCACTGCCGACAAGTTTATAACCCAAAAAATCTATTTTTGTTAGAGGAGAAACAAAACAAATAATAGAAAAGCAAATAATGCTAAAAAATAAAAAAACAGTGTTTGAAATAGAGGCTAATCTAGCATGGTCATTCTGGTTTTCTTTTGTTAAAAAAAAGGGTTGCCAAGCCATATTAAAGCCCATTACCACAAGAAGCATTAACATTCCTAATTTATAACCTGCATTATAAATTCCCACCATCTCAATATCAAGCAAATACCTAATAATATAGCGGTCAGAAAGTTCAATTATCATAGAAAAAAGACCCGCAAAAACAAGAGGGAATCCAAACTTTAAGGTTTTTTTAAAAACATAATAATCAAGAGAGCTAATAGATAGGCTTTTAAAAACAAAATAAAAAGTAATGATAAACAATAGCCCTGATGAGGCTACGCTTCCAAGGACAACACCCAAAACAGATAAGTCGTATGTTACTACAAATAAATAAATAAAAAATAGATTGGAGAGAACATTTATCATATTAAAAGCCACAAAAAGGAAAGGCCTGTTTTCAGAACGCAAAACAATCATAGGCATAGCCCACAAAACATCAAAGAATAGAATTATTAAAACTAGAACAAACAATAAAGGGTCAAAAATTCCCAGAAGATATATTGATAGATAATTTTTTAGCAAAAAGCAGGTTCCAAAAAAAAGGATATTAATAATTAATAAAGGAATGTAAATATTAGTTAATATCTTGGGACGCTCTAATAAGGTTGACTGTTTATAATATTTTAATAATGCAGCATCAAGTCCCAAATGGATTAAAACAGTGAAAAAACCAAGGAAAATATAGATTAAAGATATAATTCCATAATCGTGTGGAGAAAAAATGTTTGTAAAAAATGGCAAAAGAAGAAAGGTAACTAGTCTCGTCAAAATATGACCAAGGCCATATACAAAAGATTCTTTTTTTAATAAATTATTTAACATCTAATTTTTTATTATATACAAATCGCATTGTTCCAAAAGAATTAAAATTTTCTTTAAACTTAATCAGACTCATTTTTGGAGCCAAAGGTGTGGCTGTTTCAGCCTTATGTGAAACACCAAAGTCAAGATATTTTATATTATCTAAGTGAGCCCATTTAATAAGCTCTATTATTTGAATTGTTGCAATCTGCAAATCTGCATAATCATAATTAATTGAGTTGTAAAATATTACAGCCGTTTTTGAGTTTGTTATAAATATAACGCTTCCTCCAATGGTTTGAGTGCCCTTATAAACAGATAATAACTTTATTTTTTTAGGAAAAAGCTTTTTTAGTTTTACTAACTCATTTATTGAATGGGTTGGCTTTGAACTATATTTTTGTTTGTCTTTTTCCAATATAGGATAAAAATCTTCAAACTTATTGGACCAACAGATTTTCAAATTATTATTTTGAATAATCTTATCATAATAATCAAAAGACCTTCCGTTGTTTTTACAAATTAATTGGCATTGTTTTTCTAGATTATTATTGATAGGAATTATACTTGAATAATACTGTTCTTTTTCAAGATAGTTTCTCCATTTTAAAGCATATAATAAAGATTCGTCATTATTTTTATTATAAATCAGAGGAGTAGGAATAATTGTTAACTCTTCAGCGCCTTTTTCTAAAGCGTAATTTTCAATAGAGTTAAGAATTTCCAAAATATCTCCAAGTGAGATGGTTTTTTTCATAACAACCCCGCCAAAGCTTGCCCCGGGATGAGAAAAAAGTATTTTTTTGTTAAGTTCATTTTTTATAGCAGATGGAAAAACAGCTATAGTCTCTCCTCTTTTTTTAAAAATAACAGAGCTATCAATAAATTCTCTATCAATATGATATGATAAAAAATCACGATAATGAAAGATGGTTCCATTTTTTGATTGATCAATAAAGTAATCCCACTCATTAATCATATTATCTTTATATTTTACTAATTCAATCATTATATATTAGAATATGTTTTAAAGACTAATTTAAACTCTTTTAATAATAAAAGGACATACATTATGAGCAAAATAAAAAACATTTATGCAAGAGAGATTTTAGACTCTAGGGGCAATCCTACCGTAGAAGCTGAAATAACTTTAGAAAATGGAGTTTTTGCTAGAGCGTGCGTTCCAAGCGGAGCCTCTACTGGAGAGCATGAAGCTGTTGAATTAAGAGATAAGGATCAGAGTCGATATTTTGGTAAAGGGGTTAAAAATGCAGTTAAAAATGTAAATTCAATTATTGCTCCTAGGTTGTTTGGCCAAAAGGTTGATGATCAATCCAAGATAGACAAAACAATGATTGAGTTAGATGGTACTTCCAATAAATCAAAACTAGGAGCGAATGCAATTTTAGCTGTTTCTTTGGCGTCTTTTAGGGCTGCAGCAAATAATAAGTCTGTTTATATATTTGAAAACATTTATAAAAAAAGTGAATTTATTTTACCCGTTCCAATGATGAATATATTAAATGGGGGCTCTCATGCTGACAACAATGTTGATATTCAAGAATTTATGATTGTTCCGGTGGGAGCGAATTCATTTAGGGGCGCATTACAGATGGGGGCCGAAATTTTTCATACCTTAAAAGGAATTTTGAAAAAAAACAAGTTAACTACATCTGTTGGAGATGAAGGAGGCTTTGCTCCTAATTTAAAGAGCAACGAGGATGCATTAATTTTGTTATCAGAGGCAACAGAAAAAGCAGGATACAAATTAGACAAAGATATAAAGTTTGCGCTAGATGTTGCTGCAAGCGAGTTTTATAATTCTAAAAACAATTTATATTCTTTACATTCTGAAGCTCAAAGCTATAGTTCTGGAGAAATGATTGATTATTATCAAAAATTATGTGATAAATATCCGATTATTTCTATAGAAGACGGCTTAGATCAAAACGATTGGGATGGCTGGATAAAGATGAATTCAGCCTTGGGCGATTCTATTCAGCTTGTAGGAGATGATTTAACGGTAACTAATATTGATAGGCTACAGCATGCAATTAATAAAAAAGCAATGAATGCAATTTTGATTAAATTAAATCAAATAGGAACTGTCACAGAGACACTAGAGGCAATTTCGTTGGCCCAAAAAAACAATTTTGGGGTGATTATTTCACATCGTTCAGGAGAAACAGAAGACGTTACTATTGCAGATTTAGCAGTAGGAACAAATGCGGGTCAGATTAAAACAGGATCCTTAGCCAGAACTGACCGTGTTGCAAAGTATAATCAATTATTAAGGATTGAAGATCAGCTTTTAAATAAGTCTAAAATGTTTTCATTTAAAATATAGAAAATGGATAAAAATAATATTTTATATATGTTGCTTGCTATATTCTCTATAATTATTTTTTTTCATCCAAAAGGCGTAATTAGTCTAATGAACAATCAAAATGAGTTGCTAAAACAAGAAAAGGAGATCAAAGGGCTAAAAGAAGAAATTAAAAGCCTAGAAAAAAAAATAAATTTGTTGAAATATGAAAATTACGAGCCTAATAATTTTAAAAAATTAGAACCGTATTTCAGAAAAAAGGGTATAGTAGAAAAAAATGAAGAATATTATAATCTTCAGGAAAATAATAACTAAATTATTTTAAATGTTAAATAAACTTTTAATTTACTCTGTTTTTTTGTTGGCGTTGTTGTTACCTGTCAAAAATTTTTCTACTATTGAGATTTCTGTTTTTAATGATATTCAATATATTTCTGCCATAGATTATGCTAACCAGTCTAGTATGCGTCAAATTTTTATTGAAAACAAAGAAAAGCTGGTTATTCAATACGAATCTAAAAAAATTATTTTATCTCCAAACAGTTCATTTATTTTAGTTAGTGATGACATATATAATTTAACCTTAGAAATCAAATATGATGGAAATGATTTTTGGATTCCATTAAATACGTTTTTAAGGTTAATTGACTTGATAGATTTGCCTTCAATTAAAATAGATTCTTCTGAAAGATTTGTTTTGGTTGATGCTCCAAAAAACAACATAAAAAACTGCAATATTAGCAGTAAACAAAATGGAACCCTCATTACTTTTGATACAGATAAATTTTTTGATGAAAGCCTGGTTTCGGCTAGTATTACTAGAGGGGGATGGCTCAACATAAACATCGTTGGCGGATCCTTAGATTCTTTATACATGATGGAAAACACGCTGCTCAACAACTCCGTATTAAGGATGCGCCCAATTCAAATGGAGCAATCTGCTCAGGTTTCTTTTTTGCTAAAAAATGATATTGAAGATTATAGCATATCTTCAAAAGATAAGAAGATTACCATTTCTCTTAGGTCTGACATAGCTATTAATGCACAAAAAATAAAAGAAATGAAAAAAAGGTGGGATCTGGACGTGATTGTTCTTGATCCTGGCCACGGTGGGAAAGACCCTGGCTGCCTAGACAACGGATTAATGGAAAAAACAGTTGTTTTAGATGTTGCTAAAAAGCTTGGAAAAATGATTGAGCAAGAGTTAGGAATAAAGGTTGTCTATACAAGAACAGAGGATGAATTTATACCACTATGGAAGAGAACTAAAATCGCAAATGATTCAGGAGGAAAGCTTTTTATTAGCCTTCATGTTAATGCTTCTCCAAACAGTAAAAGCGCTAAAGGTTTTGAAACTTATTTTATTAGACCGGGCAAGTTTGATGACGCAACTGCTGTTGCCCAGCGAGAAAACAAAGTAATTGAGTTAGAAGAGGTTCCTTCCAAATATCCAAAATTAAACAGGGAAAACCTGATTATAGCAACAATGGCTCAGGCCTCTTTTACAAAACAGAGTGAGTTTTTTGCAGGTCAAATACAAAAAGAATTTGAGAGAAACTTTACCTCTCCTAACAGAGGGGTTAAACAGGCAGGGTTTCATGTTTTAGTTGGAGCCTCTATGCCGAATGTTTTGGTTGAGTTGGGATTTATAACTAACAGCCAAGATTACAAACTGCTAACTAAGTCTAAATATAGAACTAAAATGGCCAGGTCTGTTTTTAATGCTATTGTTGCATATAAAAATGAATATGAACAAACATTATAAATGTCAGCTAATTTAAAAAATGAGGGTCCCATTGGTGTTTTTGATAGTGGATTAGGAGGTTTAACGGTTTTAAAATATTTGTTGAAATCCTTACCAGGCGAGGATTACATATATTTAGGAGACTTAATTAATCTTCCATATGGAAATAAAAGCACATCTAGTATTGTTGAATATAGTTTAAGGTGTGTTAATTTTTTAAAGTCTAAAAATGTTAAATGTATTATTGTCGCGTGTAACACCGCATCTTCTGTTGCTATATCTAAAATAAAAAAATCAACCAAAATCCCAGTTTTTGATGTCATTAGCCCATGCGTTGAAAATATTATAAAAACAGAAAATAAAAGCGTTGCTATAATCGGCACGGAGAAAACAATTCAATCTAATGTGTACTCTAAACTGATAAAACTGTATAACAAAAAAATCACAATCTATAATCAGGCGTGTCCTTTATTTGTCCCGATCATCGAAGAGGGGCTTAAAAACTCAGATATTTCAAAAGGGATTATTGATTATTATTTAAAAGAAATTAAGGCTAAGAACGTAGATCAGCTAGTCTTGGGATGTACTCATTATCCTGTTATTATAGATGACTTAAGGAAGTATTTTAACAACAACATAGATATACTTCATTCTGGTCCATTTGTAGTAAAGCAAGTATTAGAGTCTTTTAGCCAAAACCATAAAACAAAAAATAAAATTGATTATTATGTTACTGATTTGCCAGATAGATTTCAAAAATTAGGGAACAGATTTTTTAACAAAAGTATTAAAAAAGTTAATTTGGTTAGTATTTAGATGAAAGAAGTTGAAAAATATCTTTTTTCATTGGAAAAAAAAGGAATTATTCTGGGACCTGAAAGAACGTCTGCTTTATTAGATATATGCGGCAAGCCTCATCAAAAATTAAAAATCTTACAAGTTTTAGGCACAAATGGTAAAGGCTCAACCAGTGCAATATTATTTAAAATTTTACAATTAAACGGAATGTCAGTTGGACTTTATACCTCTCCACATCTGAAATCTTTCAAAGAGAGAATTAGAGTAAATGGGAAAACCATTTCTGATAAACATGTGCATGAATTTATTAATACATATAAAAAAGACATAGATCGATTAGAAGCATCTTTTTTTGAGGTTTTGACGGTTATGTCGGTATGGGTTTTTAAAAAACTAAAATTAGATTATGTTATATTGGAAACGGGGTTAGGGGGTAGGCTAGATAGTGTTACTTCGTGTAAAGCTCAATCGTTTGCCATAACATCAATATCAATGGACCATAATCATATTCTAGGAGAAACATTAGAAAAAATTGCAGTTGAAAAAATATCAGCAATTAGCAAAAAATCTAAAGTTTATATATCTGATCAAAACAACCACATTAATGATTTAATAAAACGAGAGTGCGTTAATAAGCAATGCAAGTATAGTTTTGTTAAAACTAATTCTAAGCTAGACGTATCTTTAAAAGGAGAACATCAGATGCAGAATGCATCATTGGCTGTTGAAATTGCCAAAGATATGGGCTGTAGAAATACAATAATTAATAAAGCACTAAAAAAAGTTAAATGGTATGGAAGAAATCAAGTTATCAGTAAAAGTCCAGATATTATTTTTGATGTTGCTCATAATGAAGAAGGGGTAACCTCTTTTTTAAAATATTTAAACACCTTAAACAAAAAATATGATAGAAAATATTTATTGCTGTCGTTGCAAAACAAAAAAAATATAAAAAAATGCATACCAATAATAGAAAAAGAGTTTGATAAGATAATATATTCAAAAACAGATCAATTAAAGTCTATGGACTTTGACGTAATAAAAAGGGTTTTTAAAAAAGAGGTGCTGTTTAAGAAGCCTAAAGAAGCAATTGGGTTTGCATTAAATATATCAAATAAAAAAGATTTGATTGCAATAATTGGGACTCATTATTGGGGAAATGATATTTCAGATATTTTTAATATTTATTTTGATATTATATAGTTTATATCATAAATTAGGCAAATACAGATAAAAATCTGGCTTAACCTATTATAAAATCAATTCACAATTAATTCACAATATAAAAAAAGGTAAAAGATGAAAGCAGTAAACTTACAATCGCTAAAAGTTCTTGAATTGCAAAAAAAAGCGAAAGAGCTTGGCGGCAAAGATATTTCAGGGATGAAAAAACAAGAACTAATAAAGCTCATATATATGCTTCAAGCAAAAAAGAAAAAGAAAATTTATGCTTCAGGAGTTTTAGAGATTTTACCAGATGGCTATGGATTTTTAAGATCGGCAGACTGTAGCTATTTGCCAGGGCCAGACGACATTTATGTTTCTCACTCACAGATTAAACGGTTTCATTTAAAAACAGGAAACTTAGTTTCAGGAGAGGTTAGGCCCCCAAAAGACAACGAAAGGTTTTTTGCATTATTAAGAGTAGAGTCTATTAATGAACAAAATCCAGATGATACTAGAGATTTGGTGTATTTTGGAAATTTAACGCCACTTTTCCCAGAACAAAGCATAAAGTTAGAAACTGATTCAGAGGATTATTCTACAAGGTTAATTGATATGGTGGCTCCATTGGGAAAAGGGCAAAGAGGCATGATTGTTGCTCAGCCTAAAACAGGTAAGACCATGCTTTTACAAAAGATTGCCAATTCTATTACCAAAAATCATCCAGAAATAAAATTAATTATCTTGTTGATAGATGAAAGACCTGAAGAGGTAACAGATATGGCAAGAAGTGTTGAGGCGGAGGTTTTGGCCTCAACATTTGATGAGCCAGCAGAGAGGCACGTTCAAGTGTCTGAGATGGTTTTAGAAAAAGCAAAAAGGTGTGTTGAGTCTGGAGAAGATGTGGTAATATTGCTTGATTCAATTACAAGATTAGCTCGTGCTTATAATACAGTAATGCCACACAGTGGTAAAATTCTTTCAGGTGGAGTAGATTCAAATGCTTTGCACAAACCAAAGAGATTTTTTGGTGCAGCGCGTAACGTTGAAGATGGTGGAAGTTTGTCGATAATAGCGACAGCTTTACTAGATACAGGCAGCAGAATGGATGAAGTTATTTTTGAAGAATTCAAGGGTACTGGTAATATGGAACTAGTATTAGATAGAAATTTGAGTGATAAAAGAATATATCCGGCTATTGACATTGTAAAATCTGGTACTCGTAAAGAAGATAAATTAATCAGTAAAATAGATTTGCCGCGGATTTGGCTTGTTCGCAATATGTTGTCTGATATGACAAATGTTGAGGCAATGAAGTTTTTTAAAGAAAAGCTATCTAGAACTAAAAGCAATCGTGAGTTTTTAGATAACCTGTCATCTGCTCAATAACATGAAAATCGCTGAAAGGATATCAAGAATTCAGCCTTCGATAACTTTAGAAATGACCGCGAAAGCTGCTGAATTAAGAAAAAAAGGTTTAGATGTTATTAATTTGAGCGTTGGTGAACCAGATTTTGAAACTCCTGAAAATATTAAAAAAGCAGCATTTAATGCAATTAAAAAAGGAGCTACAAAATATACGGCAGGCTCTGGGACACCAGAGTTAAAAACAGCGGTAATCAACAAGCTAAAAAGAGATAATAGGCTTAACTATGGACATGAAAATATCATTGTTTCTTGTGGGGGTAAGCATTCTCTGTATAATGCGTGCCAAGTATTATTTGAAAAGAATGATGAAGTTATTATTTTTAGTCCATATTGGGTTTCCTTTCCTGATTTTGTTTCTGTTACAGGCGCAAGCCCAGTAATTGTCCCAACTATTGCAGAAAACAATTATGAACCAGACTTTAGCATATTAGAGAAAAAAATCAATTCTAATACAAAAGGAATAATAATAAATTCTCCATCAAATCCAACCGGAGGAATTTGGGGTGATGAAGCTATATTAAGAGTGTTGGAGTTGGCTAAAAAAAACAATATTTGGGTTTTTTCTGATGAGTGCTACGAACAGCTAACATATGACAAGCCTTTTACAAGTGTTCAAAATTATGATTTAGACAACGATAGAATTTTAACCTTTCAGAGTCTATCAAAAACATATTGTATGACTGGCTGGAGAATAGGCTATACTGCAGGCAATAAACATGTAATTAAGGCGATGTCGAAGCTTCAAAGTCAAAGTACTTCATGTCCCAATTCTATAGCTCAAGAGGCTTCAATTGAGGCTTTGACTGGTAGTCAAGCAGACATAAAAAAAATGAAAAAGGAGTTTAGAAAAAGAAGAGATTTCATTGTTAAAGAGTTAAATTTAATTAGTGGTGTGGAATGTCAAAAGCCAGGAGGAGCCTTTTATGTCTTCCCTTCTTTTAAAGAACTAATAAATAACAATAAAATAAATAGTGCTTGGGACTTGTGCTTTGATTTGTTAGAAAAAGAACATATTGCATCTGTCCCTGGTAAAAGTTTTGGCTCTGATGAAAGTATAAGATTTTCTTATGCAATTTCCTTGGAAAGGATTAAGTTAGCTATCCAAAAAATAAAAGAGGTTTTAAAATAAAAAAGAGGTTTTAATGAAGAAAGATATTCATCCAAAAGATTATCGTTTTGTTGTTTTTCAGGATTCATCTTGTGATTATGAGTTTTTAACTAAATCGACAGTTGAAACAAAAGAGACTATTAAATGGGAAGATGGCAAAAAATATCCATTATATAAGCTTGATATTTCAAACAAATCACATCCTTACTTTACAGGTCAAAAGAACTTAGTAGACACAGCGGGACGAATAGAGAAATTTAATCAAAAGTATTCTTTAGACTCAAAAAAATAAATTAATTAATTAAAAAGCGGTTCTTTTAAAAGAACCGCTTTGTTTTTAAGATGTTAATAAAAAAAATTATTCAACAATTAGTATTAATTATTATGAGGTCTTCAATTCTAGTTGGAGGCCAGGCTGTTATTAATGGTGTTATGATGCGTGTACCTGGAGCATATTCAACTGCTGTTAGATTAGAAAATGGAGAAATTGCCTCAAAAACAACGCCCTTTAAATCTATAAATGAAGAAAAAGGCTATCAAAAAATACCAATTATTAGGGGAGCTATTGGTTTGTACGAGGCAATGAAAATTGGTTACAGCACTTTGAATTGGTCTGCTATAATGGCCGAGCAAGAATTAGATCAAAAATCAAATAAAATAACAGATATTATTATGAACCTAGCTGCGATATTATTTGCGGTAAGTTTATTTATACTGTCTCCTATATTTGTTACTAAATTTTTTGTTTCTACTACTGATGCTATTAGTTTTAATGTGTTTGCAGGAATAATAAGGATATCTATATTCATAACATATCTTTTATTGATATCTACTTTAAAAGATGTGCGCACTTTGTTTCAATATCATGGAGCAGAGCATAAAACAATTTTTACTTTTGAGAATGGTCAAAAGCTATCTTATGCAAATACTAAAAAGCATAAAAAAGAACACCCTAGGTGTGGTACTAGCTTTTTATTTATAGTTATGCTAGTTTCTATATTTTCATTTTCAGCTTTAGATGGGCTAGTTATATTTTTTTTAAAATTAAATGAATTGCCCACCTTTGGAAGACTGTTAATTCATATATTTTGTATGCCGCTTGTAGCAGGTTTTTCATATGAGGTCTTAAAATTTTTAGCTAAATATATGGATAAAAACTATTTGGTTAAAATTCTTTGTATGCCTGGACTGTTGCTTCAAAAAATAACAACCAAAGAGCCAGATGAGAAACAGCTGGAAGTTGCTTTTAAATCATTGAAAACAGCTTTTGGTGACAAATATGAATCAATTAAAGGTGGCAAGTATAAAGCCGATGCAATTGGGTAATGCTAGACAAAGCCAAAAAAATTATTGGTCAGTATAAAAGACTATCTGAAAAAATTTCAAACCCAGAGATAATTAATAACCATAATCGGCTTGCTGTTTTAGCTAAAGAACAATCAGATCTAGAAAATTTATACAAAAAATGCAACGAATATGTTTTTAAAAAACAGTCTTATGATGATAATCAATCATTGATTAATGATGATGACCTTGAAATTGCAAGCATTGCTAAAGAAGAGAATGAACATATAAGCAAAGAAATAGAAGCAATTGAATCAAAGCTAAAAATTTTATTTATTCCTAAAGACCCAAATGATAAAAAAAATATAATTTTAGAAATTAGGGCTGGAACAGGAGGCAGCGAGGCCTGCTTGTTTGCTAATGATTTATATAGGATGTATATAAGGTTTTCTGAAATAAAAAAGTGGAAAGTAGAAATAATTAATATTAGTGAAAATGAAGGGGGAGGACTAAAAGAAGCTATTTTATCAATTAAGGGAGATAATGTATTTGGAGAGATGAAATTTGAAAGTGGTGTTCACAGGGTTCAAAGAGTGCCAGACACAGAGTCTAGCGGAAGATTGCACACTAGCGCTGCAACTGTTGCAGTATTACCTGAAGCTGAAGAAGTTGATGTTGAGGTGAATGATTCAGAAATTAAAATTGATACATACAGAGCATCAGGGGCAGGCGGTCAGCATGTTAATAAAACAGAGTCAGCCATACGAATAACCCATATTCCTTCAGGCTTAGTTGTAACGTGTCAAGATGAGAGTTCCCAACATAAGAATAAAGATAAGGCTATGAAAGTTCTAAGGACTCGTCTTTTTGAGCACGAACAGCTTAAAAGGCAAAAAGAAATATCACAGCAAAGAAAATCTATGGTTTCTACTGGAGATAGAAGCGCTAAGATTCGTACGTATAATTTTCCGCAAAACAGAATCACTGACCATAGAATAAATGCGACTCTTTATAAGCTTGATCATTTTATTAATGGAGATTTGTTTGAGCTTATACAGCTTTTACAGCTTGAAGAGCAAAAAATATCTTTAGAAGATGCTTGATTTTGAAAATTTTAAAAACTCTATTGAAACTCCTATATCAGTTAAAAAATTTATTAAAAAAACCTCAAGCTTTTTAATTGACAACAATATTTCTAATGCAAAAAATGAAATAAGGTGGTACTTAGAAAAGTTATATAATTGCAATTCGGTAAATTTTCAAAAACTAAAAAAACTTGATAAAACAGAAAATAATTATCATAAAACTCTAAGCTTTGTAAAAAAAAGATTTAGCGGTATTCCATTTCAGTATTTAATGAATAATGCTTCTTTTTATGGGAGAGAGTTTTTTGTGAGTAACAAAGTTTTGATTCCTCGGCCTGAGACAGAGTTGATTGTTGATATTTTAAAAGGAAAAAAGTATTCAAGGTTATTAGATATAGGTACAGGATCAGGATGTTTAGCTATTACAGCAATTCTAGAAAATATTGCTAGTTTTGTTGATGCAGTAGAAATAAGTAATGATGCTATTAAAGTAGCAAAAAAAAATTATCAATTATTAAAGGCACGAAATATTAATTTTTTTAAAACAGATATTTTAAAAGAATCGCTTAGCTATAAATACGATGTTATTGTTTCAAATCCTCCATATATATCAAAAAAAGAATATAATTTGCTAAGTTCTGAAGTGAAAGATTATGAGCCTTATAATGCCCTTACAGATTTTGATGATGGATACACTTTTTATAGAAGATATTCTAAAATTATGAAAGAGTTATTAAATGCTGGTGGTATCGCTGTTTTTGAAGTCTCTCATTTTTTTTCAAAAGAAAAAATTACAGAAATATTTAAAGATTTTTCAAGTATTAGTTTTCACAAAGATTTGAACAATGATTTAAGAGCGGTGAGTATTATAAATGAATAAAAAAATAAAACTAATTTTAGAAGGAATAAGGATACAAAATGTTGTTATTGCTCTATTTTGTTGTTTTGTTGCTATTAACAAGATAGGTGTGTTTGAATTCAACGTTGCTATTTTAAGTGTAGTGATTGTGGTTAGTTTAATGATGGCAGCAAATTTAGCAAATGACGTTTATGATGTCCACACCGATAGCATTAATTGTCCTTCGCGGCCCTTGATTATTGAGCCTTCGATGATTGTTTTCTTTAAAAGGCTTGTTGTTTTCTTTTGTTTGATTTCGATTGTGCTCTCATTTTTTTTAAACCTCAAATCACAATTAATTATAATATTTAGTATACCTGTTTTAGTTTTTTACTCTAAACTGTTTAAACCTATTCCCTTAATAGGAAACATAATTGTAGCACTGTATTTGTCTTTAGTGTTTATATTTATTGAAGTGTCAATTACTGGCTACCTAAGCAAAATGGTTATTCCTTCTATTTTTGCTTTTGGGATATCTCTGATTAGAGAGCTGTTAAAAGACGTTGAAGATTTTATAGGTGATAAAAAAACAGGTTTAAAAACTGTTCCAGTTGTTTTTGGTATCATCAATGCAATATATATAGGATGTTTTTTCATAATGTTGTTTTGTTTGCAATGCTTTATAATAATTTTAGATTCAAATATCTATTCAGTTATGGCAATTATTTTTCTTGTATTTTTACCACTTTTTTATCTAATATTTTTATTGTTAGAAAATCCTTCAATAAAATCTTGTAAAGAAGGATCCTTTTTGTTGAAAAAGATTACAATTGCGGGATTATTAATAATTTATATAATTTAAAAATGTCAGATTTCGTCCACTTACATAACCATACAGACTATTCATTGTTAGATGCTGCACAATCCGTAAACATGATGCTAAATCGCGTTGATGATATAGGGATGGATACAATTGCAGTAACCGAGCACGGTAACCTTTTTTCTCTTATCCCTTTTTATAAAGAATCAAAAAAAGCAGGTGTTAAGCCAATTTTGGGCTGTGAGGTATATGTTGCTGCAGGAAAGCACAATGAAAAAACATATGAAAAAGGAAACAATAAATGGGGGTATTATCATTTAGTTTTACTTGCTCAAAATAATGTTGGTTATAAAAATTTAATGAAATTAACAACAATTGGGTATTTAGATGGGTTTTATTACAGGCCAAGAATTGATAAAGATTTATTGAGAAAGTACAATGAAGGTCTTATTGCTATGTCTGCATGCTTGGCTGGCGAAGTCACTAGTTTTGCAGCAAAGGGCGATTATGAGGCTGCAAAAAAAGCTGCTTTAGAACATCTTGAAATATTTGGAGATAGATACTTTATTGAGCTGCAAAATCATGGCATTAAAGAAGAAGAGGCAGCTCGTCCTTTGCTTATAAAGCTAGCAAAAGAATTAAATATTCCTCTTGTAGCAACAAATGATAATCACTATTCGGTTAGAGAGCATTCTGATGCTCATGATATTTTGTTTTGTTGTGGAATGGGAAAGTTTCAGACTGAGGCAAAAAGGCACAAATATGAGCCTGAACAATTTTATATAAAAAGCGTTGATGAAATGTGCAATATTTTCAAAGATACACCAACAGCAATTGAAAACACGGTAAGGATTGCAGAAATGTGCAATGTCGATATAGAAATTGGAAACATTCATTTGCCAAATTTCCCTATACCAAAAGACGCTACTTCTCAAGATCCTGATATATATTTAAAGCAAATTTGCTTACAAGGGTTAAGGCAAAAATATTCCAAGATTACAGAGCTCATTGAAAGAAGATTAGAGTATGAATTAAATGTAATTAAAAAAATGGGGTTTGCTGGATATTTTTTAATAACACAAGATTTTGTTCAATATGCTAAAGGGAACGATATTCCGGTTGGTCCAGGTAGGGGCTCTGCAGTAGGGTCATTGGTTGCATATTGTTTAGGAATAACAAATGTTGACCCTATTCACTATAATTTAATATTTGAAAGATTTTTGAATCCACATAGGGTTACTATGCCTGATATAGACATCGATTTTTGTATTGAAGGCAGAGAGAGGGTTATTAAATATATTAAGCATAGATATGGAGAGCAAAACGTTGCTCAAATTATTACATTCGGAACCATGGGTGCAAAGTCATCAATAAGAGATGTTGGTCGCGTACTAGGTATGGATTATAGTTCAGTTGATCAGGTGGCTAAAATGATACCAAACGAACCTAAAATGACTTTAGAAAAAGCTATGAAAATGAATGATGACTTTAAAAATGTTTCAAATCAGTCTAATATGCATAAAAAATTAATTGATCGTTCTATGGTATTAGAGGGAATGCATCGTCATGCATCTACCCATGCTGCTGGAATAGTAATTACGCCAAACAAGCTAACTGAGCATGTTCCCCTTTATAAAAGTGCAGGTTCATCGGACATAGCTACCCAGTATGATATGGTGGCTTTAGAAGATTTGGGTCTTTTGAAAATGGATTTTTTAGGACTAAGAAATTTAACTGTTATTAAAAAAACTGTTAATGCAATTAAGAAGAATTACGACAAAGACATTAACATCGATAAAATAGATTTGAATGATGATAAAGTTTTTGGGTTGTTTTCTAAAGGAGATACTACAGGAATTTTTCAATTTGAATCTAATGGTATGAGAGAATATCTTAAGCAGTTAAAGCCTAATTGTATTCAAGATCTAATTGCAATGACTTCACTATATAGGCCGGGACCAATGAAAAATATTCCTGAGTTTCTCAAAAGAAAAAATGGAACATCTCCAATTAAATATTTACATCCCGATATGAAAGAAATTTTAAAAGAAACATATGGAATTATTGTTTATCAAGAGCAAGTAATGGAAATAGGTTTAAAAATTGGTGGGTTGTCTCTTCCTGAATCTGACGAAATGAGACGCGCAATGGGTAAAAAGAAGAAAAAATTAATGGCTACTTTTAAAATTAAATTTGTTGATGGCGCGGTAAAGAAAAATATTGATAGAAAAATCGCAGTTGAAATATTTGATTTATTAGAGAAATTTGCAGAATATGGGTTTAACAAAAGTCATTCAACGGCATATTCTGTTATATCTTATCAAACAGCATGGTTGAAAACATATTATCCTGAAGAATTTTTAGCATCCAACATGAATTCTGAAAACAATGATACAGATCGTTTGGCTGTATTAATTAATGATGCTAAGTCACATAAGATTAAAATCATTCCCCCATGTGTTAATAAATCGTTGCCATATTTTTATGTTAATAAAGATAAAGAAATTCATTATAGCTTGTCTGCAATTAAAAACGTAGGAATTAAAAGCGCAGAAAAAATATATGAATATCGGGTTGCAAATTCTTCTTTTAAAGATTTGTTTGAATTGTGTTCAATAGATTCAAAGGTTAACAATAAAAAAGTTATAGAAAACCTTATATTGTCTGGAGCGTGTGATTCTTTACATGGTACTAAATCAGAAAATTTTAAATCAGTTGAGATAGCATTAAAGTATGGACAAAAAATAAACAAAGAAAAAGAATCTGCTCAATCTAGTCTTTTTGGAAAAGAGGGTGAGGCTGTTATGCTAAGGCCAAATTTATTAGAGTCTAATGATTTTTCAGATGATGAGCTAATTAAAATGGAAAAAGAATCAATTGGGTTTTATTTAGACAGCAGCCCCCTTGATAAATTTTCTGACGATATTCTTGAATTAAGTAATACCGGTATTAACGAAAAAATTAATAAGTCACATAAGATTATAAGATTAGGAGGGATTGTTAAAGAAGTTAAAAACTTATATGATAAAAACAACAATCAATGGGCAATTGTTAATTTAGAGTGCATCAATGGGAGTGCAGAAATTTTTGTATTTAGTAATATGTATCAAAAGTTTAGTAATCTTATATTTGAAGATTCTAAGTTATTTGTCATTGGTAAGCCATCTACAAGGGGCGAATATGATCCGAATAATCCGAAAGTAATTGCAGACAAGATATTTACATTAGAAAATATAAGGATGAATATAGCACGTACTATTAATATAAAGATACCTTATGATTGCAGAAATCCTGAAATATTAAACGAGATAAAAAACATTTCATCGGATTTTTCCGGGAATTATCCAATTATATTATACTTAGAAAACTCAGAGGGCCGGTATAGCAAAATAAAATTAACAGAGTCTAGAATTAATCCAACTATCCATTGTTTGGCTGCTTTAAGAAAAAAATTAACAGGTACAACAATTAAGATTGGGATTTGAAGGCACTTATTCAAAGAGTTGATTTTGCGGATGTTAAGGTAGATAATAAAAGTGTTGCTAGTATTAAATTAGGATTGCTTATATTCATTGGTATATATAGCGATGATACTATTGATGATATTGATAAAATATATAATAAAATTATCAATTTAAGAATCTTTGATTGTAGTGATAAAAAAAATAATTGGAGTATATTAGACATTAAAGGAGATATATTGCTAGTTAGTCAGTTTACTTTATGTGCAAGCACAAAAAAAGGAAACAGACCAAGTTTTATAAATGCTATGGAGCCAGTTAATGCAAAGATTTTTTTCAACTTGTTGTTTGACAAGCTATCAAAAAATAATATAAAAGTTTTTAAAGGAAAGTTCGGAAAAGATATGATTGTTAACATTAATAATGTTGGTCCTATGACCATACAAATAGACACAAAAGAATGATTAATGAAAGACCAATTCGTGTTGTTATGGCAAAGCCAGGCCTTGATGGTCACGATAGAGGTATTAAAATTTTAGCGAGATCTTTTCAGGAGAATGGTATGGAGGTCATATATCTAGGGTTAAGGCAAACACCTGAAATGATTGTAAATGCTGCATTGCAAGAAGATGCAGATGTTATTGCTATTTCTGTTTTAAGTGGTGCCCATATGACATATTTTAAACTAATTAAAGATTTGATGAAGCAAAATAAGATGGAGGATGTTTTGTTGACGGGTGGAGGAATTATTCCTGCAGAAGATATAGAAGAGTTAAAAGGCTTAGGTATCGGACAATTATTTGGTCCAGGAACAGATATAAAAAGTGCTGTTAATTACATTAAAAAGTGGTGTAAGGAAAATAGGCATGATAAATAAATTTGATATAAAAAAGATGGAAGCTGTTTTTTCTGAAGATTTTTCTTCCTCATTATATTCCTTTTTATCAGAAGAATATTTAGCTAAAAAAGATTTTGGTAGGGCGTATACTGTTTGTAAGATTGGATTGGAAAACAATCCCGAAGATATATCAGGGCAATATATTTTAAGCAAACTCCATCTTTTAAAAGGAGAGATATCAAAAACTAAGGCTTTGTTAGAAGAGGTTTTGGAAAGATTCCCCCTCCACTTGAACGCTAGAAAGTTAATGATAGAAATTTTAAAAAAACAAAAAGGAAACAGTAAAAGATTAGCTCATCATATTGGAGAATTACAAGAGTATTTTCCAGAGCTTTCAACAATTACAGAAGACTCAAGGGCAGAGCAAAGCAAGAAGACTGATGTTGCCACTTTCAAAGAAAATAAAATTTTTGAGGCTGAAAAAGAACCTGTTAATATTGACAAAAAATTTACAATAAAAAAAAACATGGCTACATTTACGTTGGCTGATATTTTGGTTGGTCAAAAAAACTATAATCAGGCATTAAAGGTTTTAAATATTCTTGAAAAACAAGGCAAGAATAAATCTAGAATTAATAAAACTAGATCTGATATTAATAAAAAAATAAACAATGACTAAAGAAAGAATTAGCAAGGTTAAAGACACTTTTAATAAGATTAATATTGATGGTCTCTACGTTACTAACATTACAAATGTAAGATATTTAACAGGTTTTACGGGTTCGGCGGGTTCATTGCTTATAGTTGGTGAAAAAAACCATTTTTTTACTGATGGAAGGTATACAGAACAGGTAAAAAAACAGGTTAAAAACTGTGTTATTCACATAGTTAGTGGTTCTCATATTAAAGGAATTAAGGATAATAATTTATTGTCAAAGGGTCTTAGGATTGGCTTTGAATCTCATCATGTTTCATATGCTAATTATTCTGCCTTAAAAGAAAGTATTTCTAATATTGGCTGGGTTCAGACCTCTGGCATTATTGAGGAAATAGCTGCTGTTAAAGATAAAGGCGAAATTGATCATTTAAAAAAAGCTATTGAAATAACAGATGTAGTTTTTGATGAAATAATTAAAGAAATAAAAGAAGGGGTTTCCGAAAATAAAATAGCTGCCTTAATATCATATAAATTCAAACAACATGGGGCAGAAGGTGATAGTTACGATCCTATTGTAGCAAGCGGATGGAGAAGTGCTCTTCCTCATGCTCGTCCTACAGATAAGGTTTTAGAAAAAGGAGATTTTGTTGTTATGGATTTTGGTGCCTTGTTTGAAGGCTACCACGCAGATATGACTAGAACAATATTAATAGGAAGCCCAACAGAGAAGCACAAAGAAATATATAAGACGGTATTAGATTCGCACTTAAATGGTATAAAAAAAGCTAAGGCTGGTGTCTCAGGAGCAGAAGTAGATGAAGCTTGTAGGTCTGTTATAGATTCTGCAGGTTATGGAAATTATTTTAACCATTCAACTGGACATGGAATTGGACTAGAGGTCCACACTCATCCAAGGCTAAGCTCAATTAATAAAGAACCTCTTTTAGAAAATTATGTTGTCACTATTGAGCCTGGAATATACATTCCTGATTGGGGTGGAGTTAGAATAGAGGATGACTGTTGGATTAAAAAAGAGTTATGTGTCCCCCTAAATAAATCAACAAAAGAACTAATATCTCTTTAAAATTGTATAATACAAATATAAAAGCTTTTCTGTTTGACATGGATGGTGTTGTTGTTGACTCAGAGCGCCTTTATTCAACAACAGAGGCGCAATTTCTTTCGGAATATGGGATTAAGTTTGAAACCAAAGATTGGGATTTTATAAAAGGATGTACAGAATCACAGTTTTATGATTTAGTATATTCTAGGTTTTCTCCAGACGTAGATCGAGATGTTCTTATTAAGCAGGGAAGAGAGTATTTAAAGAAAACTTTTACAAAGCACTTGAAATACATGGATGGCTTTTTAGATTTATATAATAAAATAAAAAGTAATTATAAAATAGCATTGGTTACATCAACTCATAAAGAAATGGTAGAGCACGTAGACACTATCTTAAATATCAAAAATAAATTTGATGTTGTGGTTGTTTCTGAAGATTGTCCTAAGCACAAGCCATTTCCTGATCCCTATCAAATTGCAATGAAGAAATTAAAAGTAATGGCAAGTGATTGTATTGTTATTGAAGATTCTATTCAAGGCATTAAATCGGGAAAAGCTTCGGGGGCAAAAGTGGCTGGCCTTGTGGGTTCTTTTGAAGAAAAAAGATTAAAGGCGGCCGATTATGTGATTTCGTACTTGCCTGAAATACTTAAATATATATAACTTGTATAATACAAATGTATGAAGAAGTTTTAAACTTAACGACTAATTTTATAGTTCTTTTTAGAAGAATTATTAAAAAGCACAATATCACCCTGCCTCAAGGGTTAATACTTCTTTCTATAGGCTATAATAGGCAGTCTATGTCCAGTCTTGTTCAAAGGCTAGCATTAGATCCTAGTACAATGACTCGTAATATTGAAAAATTAGAAAAGAGGCAATTAGTATATAGGCAAAAATCAGAAAAGGATTCAAGAGTAATATTTGTTTATAAGACTGAAAAAGCGACTGTTTTAATAAATGAAATAGAAAGTGAAATAAAGAAAAAAATTAACTTTTCGTTTAGTGACAAAGTAAAAGTAAAAGATAACATTAATAAAGTTGTGTGGTTATTAGAAAAAATAAATAATCAATGAAGCAATTATTAAGTTGGTATTATAAACAAAGAAAAGCATTCCCCTGGCGATTAAATCAAGACCCTTATAGAATTTGGATATCTGAAGTTATGCTTCAGCAGACACAAGTTAATACCGTGATACCTTATTATGAAAAATGGATGAAAAAATTTCCAGATATTGGCTCGGTAGCAAATGGCAAAACAGAAGAGCTGTTAAAGCTTTGGGAAGGGTTAGGGTATTATACGCGCGCTCATAATATAAAAAAATCATGTGACTTTATTATTAAAGATAACAATAAAGTATTTCCCTCTAAATATGACGACCTTATAAAATTATATGGAGTTGGTGATTATATTTGTTCAGCAATTTTATCGATTGCATTTAATGAGCCATTTCCTGCAATAGATGGCAATGTGAAAAGAGTTTGCTCTCGCTATTGGGGTGAAAACTATATAAATTCGAAAGACCAAAAGAAGCTTCTTGAAAAGCTAAACAAAATTATTGATAAAAAAAAGCCTGGATGCTTTAATCAAGCAATGATGGATTTAGGTAGAGAAGTGTGTAAGCCTAAGAATCCATGTTGTAAAGAGTGTCCCTTAAAAAAGAGCTGTTATGCCTATAAAAACAGCAAGACCGAATTTTTCCCACAAAAAATTGTTAAACGAAAAGTTCCTATTTATAAAGTTGTTGTAGCTATGTTATTAAATTCAGAAAGAAAATTTTTAATAACTAAAAGACCCGTAAATAAAATGTTAGGAGGATTGTGGGAGTTACCAGGAGGAAAAGTAAACAAGTCTGAAACATTAAAGGATGCTCTTTGCAGGGAAATTAAAGAAGAGCTAGATGTTGGTATAAATATTCACAAGAAATTAGGAGCTGTTCAACATACTTATTCACATATGAAAATTATTTTACATGGCTATTATTGTACAATTAAAAATGGTAAAATAAATTTAAATGAATCCGATGATGGAAAATGGATAGATTTAAAAAATATTAAAGATTATGCATTTCCACGAGCAAGTCATAAATTGTTTTCACTTATAAAAGAGTATAATAATGGCTAAGATTATCAGTTTGTTTATATATATAGTAATGTTTATTCCGTTAATGATAATTGGTGTACTTTTCATCGTTTCTGGAATGATTTTCCCAAGCAGAATGAATTCATTGGCCAGATTAACTAGTATTTCTGTTTTAAAATGCCTTTTTGTTAAAGTTAAAATAAATGGAAAAATTCCTAAAAATCGTTCTTTAATAATAATGTACAATCATAGCTCATTTATAGATCCTTTTCTTTTTGCATACTCATCACCGGGAAAGACAACAGGCATAACAGCGATTGAAAATTATAAATATCCTGTTTTTGGAGGAATGTTAAAAAGGTGGAATGCTATTCCCATAGATAGAACCAATATTGAAACCGCGAAGAAAAGCATTGAAAAAGGGCAGCAAGCATTTAAGGATGGTTATAATGTTATAATTCTTCCAGAAGGGACTAGAACAGTTACGGGTAAAATAAAAAAATTTAAAAAAGGTGGATTTCATATGGCAATAAATTCTAAAGCGCCAATACTTCCGGTTGGCTCAAAAGGCGCTTTTGATTTTAAGCCTAAAAATCGTTGGTATATTAAACCGGGTGTGGTTGAATTAAATATAGGTAAAATCATTGAACCTAATCAATATGATGAATTAGGCGTTAACGGATTAATCAATGAGGTAAGAAGTCAAATGAAAGATCTTACGGGGTATAAGCTTGAAGAATAAAAAAAATATTATAATAACAGGTGCTTCTGGCCAGGTTGGTAGCTCGATTGTGCGAATACTTACAAAAGACTTTAACGTTATTACTATATCAAGAAAAAAAACTAATTATAAGAACCATTTTATATGTGATGATTTGTCAAATAAGGAGAGTGCTCTAAAAACGTATCAAAATATTTTTCAAAAATTTTCAAATATAGATGTGATTATAAATGTAGCTGGCGGATTTGATATGGGTAAGCCAGTTGAAGCCCAGGAATGGCAAAAAATGATGAATATTAATTTCGATACAATGCTTAATTCTACGGTTAATGTTTTGCCTATAATGAAAAAAAATAATTACGGCAGAATTATCAACTTTGGTTCTGTGGCAGCAATTAATGGGATGGCGTTAGCAGGCCCATATTGTGTTAGCAAAGCTGCGGTACACAATTTTTCAAAAACACTTGCTTTAGAGCTAGACAAGAGCATTACTTGCAATGTTCTTGCCCCATCAATTATTGACACCAAAACTAATAGAGATGCTATGCCTAATGAAGATTATACTAAATGGATTGGGATTGATATGATTGCTGATAAAATAAAGTACTTAATTAATTCTAATGATTCAGGAGAAGTTGTTTTATTTGACACTTAGCTTGCGATAGAATTGTATTCCTAGAACCATAATAAATGATTGGCCTAAAACAATTCCCAATATAGGTAATATTGATAGACTTAAGGTTATAAGCAGGGATAACAAGCAGTATTGAGATATTAGGATAATATTTTTGGACACGAGATTAAAATTTTCTTGAATGGCGCTTTTGAAGTCTAATTTTTTTATTACTATTATATAATCATAAAAGAAAAAAAGACTAAAATTCATAACTACAAAAACGAGGCTAGCAAATATTATGTTGCTAAAAAAATATAAAGCTGACAGCATAGTAATTCCAGAAACCATATATTTTAAAATTAACTGTGGTAACAAATAAAAGTGTTGAAAAAGCTGTTTGAAATCAAGGTCTTTTTTTAGAATAGCGTTATGGCTTAGGAAAATAGCACCAAGAGAAATGCCGCCATTTAATAAAAAAAGTGATATGCATAAAATAGCAACAGAGGGAGACATAGCTTCTGCAAGATTAAACAAATTTTCATTTAGGTCGATGTTGGTAATAACAAATTGAGGATATGTATAAAGTAAAATTAAGATACAATGAGCACTTAATAGTAATCGATAATTGTTTTTATAAATATCCCAGCAATCAGTAATTATTTGTTTCCAGTATTCAACCATGTTTAAAATTTATAAAACAGTTCTTATATTTAGTTAGATAATAATTAAAATTATATGGAAGATTCATTAATACAAATAGCTAGTCGCTGGTCAGCCAATATTATGATTATAGTTCTTATGTACAGTACTATTTTCTGGTTCTTGTTCTATCAAGACGACCAAATAATTAAAAATAATTTTTTTAATCTGTTGTTAAGATTAGAGTTTATCGCTTCAATCATTTTATGTGTATCTTGTTTGTGTTTATTGGTTTTAGAGCCTGTTTGGCTTGATTATGGATATGTTACTGTTAACGTGGTGCTTACTTTTATAGCAATTGTAATTATACAGATAACTAATTATTTAACAAAAAAATATGTACAGAATTCTCATTCTAGTAATCGTTCGATGGTAAATGTTTTAAGAGTATTTGCAATTTTATTTTTAATGACAGCCTATACATTTGGGTCTATGATCTTTTCTCGTGCTAAATATGGTTCATCTAAAGAGTATAAAATTGATTATTTAAAGAATGATGAAAATTAATATTACCAAAGCTCACGCTACGCAAAATCATTTTCTTATAATTGAAAATCAAAACCCTAAGCTTAATCAAAAAGAATTTATCAAAAAAATATGTAGTACAAAAAAACATGAACGAATTGACGGTGTTCTTATTTTGTCAAAAAAAGATCAATGGGAAAATTATTTCAAAAGTATAGACTTTAAAATGGATTACTACAATAATGATGGAAGTTGGGAGACTATGTGTGCAAATGGAGCGCGCTGTGCTGCTTTGTATATGTTCAACAAATATGGAAAAAAAAAGATGAACTTCGAAGCTGGAGATGGAAATCATACAGCGGAAATTTTAAATAATAGTTCTGTTAAGCTAAGCATGATTAAACCAAAATATTGTTCGGACGAATTATCTATTGAAAAAACAAAAGGATTTCATGTTGATTCTGGCGCCACACATTTTGTTGTAGAATATCCAGCAATAGAAAACCAGAAGGTTAAAGAATTGGGTAAAAAAATTCGCCACAATAAAGAATTTCAGCCTCGGGGTATTAACGTTAATTTCTATGAAGTTATGAATAAGAATGAAATTAGTGTTAAAACATATGAAAAGGGAATTGAAAATTTAATGATGTCATGTGCGTCAGGTTCGGTTGCTTCGGTATTTCATTTAGCAAAAAACAAAATTATTAAATCCCCTGTAAAAGTCAATGTGCCTGGGGGTGACTTTTTAGTTGATTTTAGCAATGATTGGAACGTTGTTAATATTATTGGTTCCGCAGAAATAGAGCAGAATTATAATATCAGCATATAATTATTTGTGATGCTCATCACATTTACAATGATTAAAAATTGTAATTATTAAATTAGTAGGGTAAATTGCTTTGATTTAAAGAGGGAAATGAAATTGAAAAAAATTATAGGTTTTATTATATCAGCAGTTTTTTTTGGACAAGATTATTCGCTACAATTTGATGGGGTTGATGATTATGTTGATTTAGGGCGACCCTCTAGTCTTAATTTCACACCCAGGATAGATGATTTTACTATAATGGCCTGGATTAAAGTTGATTCAAAAGGCACTATCTATTCTTATGGAGCAAGCGATATCATTGGTAATACGCAAATTAAATTAGTTGTTCGCCAAGACAATAATTTTTTAGAAGTAAACATTGGAGGAGAGGTCAGCTATGGAAGCACAGCTCTTAATGATGGAAAATGGCACAATGTATGCGTAACAGTTCCTGCTTCAAATTCAGGAATTAAGATGTATATTGATGGGGAAATTGAAGAGTTTTCAGGCGGAGTTGGAAGCATTGGTAACGCACAATCACAGGAAAATGGAAATATAGGCTCAAGAACAAATGGTAGTGGATATTTTTATAATGGATTAATAGATAGGCTGGGAATTTGGGATATTGTATTATCAGAAAATCAAATTCAAGATATATTAAACAATAGTTCAATATTTAATCAAAATATAATCGCTTATTATACATTTAATTACACTGAAGAGTATAATGTTTACGATCAATCAGGCAATGGCAATCATGGAACAATCAATGGTGCAACATGGGTGGAAAACATCTATGGATGTACAGATGAGTTAGCATGTAATCATAATCCAGATGCTAATATTAGTGATGATAGTTGTGACTACAGTTGCCATGATAATGGTGATTAT
>PAHI01000011.1 GCA_002705575.1 Fidelibacterota bacterium
ATTATTCTTTAGTTGTGATGAAGATAATCCTGTAACTCAAAATGTATATGGGTGTACAGATAATACTGCCTGCAACTTTAACCCTGATGCAAATATTTATGTTCCTAATAGCTGTATTTATGGTCAGCCTAATATATGTAATGAATGCGGTGATAATTACAACTGTTTACTTGGCGAATGGAATTATGAAAGTCAGACTGACGAATATATTAATAATCTTATTGAAGGTGAAGATTGTCTGGTTCAACTCTTAGATTATGTGATTTTTGAAGAAATTAATATTTATTCTAATGGAAAATTAAATTGGTCACTTTATAATTGGTGTGATGAACTATGGGATTGGAACTTTAATAATGAAACAAGTATTTTAGGCATTACCTGTAATACTGAACCAAATTCTACTTTTGAATTTGAAATTGAATTTAATTATACTAATAATATACTTACTTTGATTAGCTCAATGTCTCAAACAGATGAAGTTGGCAATTCTGTATGTACAGGAATATCAAGAACAAATTATTCAAAAGCCGAATAATGAATAAACTCTTACCCATCAATATATTCGGCAGAAAATTTTGTAAATTCCAATGCAAACAAGGGAGAGAGTTATGAAGAAGATTATTTTAATGTGTTTATTTGGCTTGATGTTCTCAGATACTATTTATTATTTAGTGAATGATGAGATTAAAGAAATAAATAATGTTATAATATTATATCAAAATGAATCGAGAATATTTTATAAAGATATTAATGGTAAGAGAGATATAAGAACTCAAAATGTTGTTAGTATTTTGGGCAAAAATGATGAAGAAATCTTTGAGTTTAAATCGAATAATAAAAAAAATATTAACACTATCAATAATGATAAAAATCTATCTGCTCACACTAAAAAAGACGATACGTATTATAATTGCTATGTTTTTGCTCAAAACAACTATGCATCAGATGCTGGCGTCTATGGTTTTGGAACTGGTTTATTTCTTGGTCTGATAGGTACTGGTTTAGGGTATGCTCTTATTAGTAACTCTTATGTTGAAACACCTTATTATTTAATATCTGAATTATCATTGACAGATGCAGTAATTTGTGAGAAAGGTTATAGAAAGTTTGTAGTTGAAGATAAAAGAAATCGTTTTTTATCAGGTGGAATTGTAGGAAGTGTTATTGCAGCACTTATAATAACATCTAATTAAATAATGAATAAACTCTTTCCCATATTGGCTTTATTATTCTTTAGTTGTGGTGAAAATAGCCCTTTTACATCAGAAAATGTCTATGGTTGTAATGATAGTAGTGCTTGTAATTATAGCCCTAATGTAACTTTTAATATTCAAAGCAGTTGTTTAGAACTTGATGCATGCGGACATTGTGGTGGAGATAATTCAGCTTGCTTGGATGGATGTGGTGTGCCTAATGGAAACAACTCATCATGCACTGATTGTAGTGGTATAATTAATGGCTCTGATTTTGATTGTGGTGGCGCTTGCGATGAAAATGTTGAATTATGGGGTCAATGTTATAATATTGAGACTACAACAGAATTAAGTTTATTTGATTATCAATACACGGGTGAGATACCTCCTGAAATAGGAAATCTTACCAATTTAGAGGAGTTAAATTTAGGTAGAAACTACCTTACAGGAGAGATACCATCAAGCATAGGAAACCTCACGAATTTAGAATCTTTATATTTATATTATAATCAACTCACAGGTGAAATACCAGTTGAAATAGGAAATCTTACAAATCTGACTGCATTATATTTAAGTAGCAATCAACTCACAGGACAAATTCCATCAAGCATAGGAAACTTAACGAATTTAAATGAATTAGGCTTACATGAAAATCAACTCACAGGTGAAATACCAGTTGAAATAGGAAATTTTACAAATTTAGTTCATTTAAGTTTAAATAATAATCAACTTACAGGTGAGATTCCTGAAGAAATATGTAATGTTTCAGATGATTATCCAAGTGTAGGGAACAATAAGCTTTGTCCTCCATACCCAAGCTGTATAACTCAACAAGAAATAGATTCACAAGACACCTCAAATTGCGCCGAATAATGAATAAACTCTTTCGCATTAATATATTCGGCTGGAGAATTAGTAATATTTAGCTATGAATAATATTACATGTCATAATTGTGGTGAATTAAATTCAGACAAAAGAGTATTATGTTTTTTATGTAATTCTGGATTATGGAGTAAAAAGGCAAAAGAAAAAAAACATCAGAAAAGCGGTTATAATAAATACAATAAAAAGGAAAATAATGCTAACAATCAAATGAAAAATAATATTTTTGATTCAGATAAACATTATAGAGAAATTTTAGAATTAAAAGGTGAAATAACAAAAATAAAAATCAAAAAACAATACAGGACAATGATGATGAAATATCACCCAGATAAAGTAAATAGTATGGGAAGAAAAATAAAAAAAGTTGCCGAAGAAGAGTCAAAAGAAATAATAAAAGCATATAATTATTTTAAAAACAAATATAGCATAAATTAATGAATAAACTCTTTCCCATATTGGCTTTATTATTCTTTAGTTGTGATGAAGATAATCCTGTAACTCAAAATGTATATGGGTGTACAGATAATACTGCCTGCAACTTTAATCCTGATGCTACAATTTTCGATAATTCTTGCTTCTATGCAGAAGATTGGGAAGATGAATGTGGTGTATGTGATTTAGATACTACTAACGACTGTGTCCAAGATGATTGTGGTGTTTGGGGTGGTGATAATTCTGAATGTGAAGCATTCAGCTCAATATTGTTAACTGATGAAGAGGGGAATGTTTTAGGCTATGAAGGAGATGAAGGATATCATACAAATTGCTTTGAAGACCGTTCACCATTTTGGCTGGATTTTGGTAATAATATAAGTGCTCCTTTCCCTAATCCATTTAGTTCAGGAATTTCTATAGATATAGCTATTGAAACTGATGCGTTTGTGCATATTAAGATTATAGATGAAGAATACAATGATATCAAAATTATACATAATAACTATATGACTGCAGGAACACATGCTTTAACATGGGATGGTTTAAATGAATTGGGGAATCAAATTCCAGCTGGATTCTATAGGTTCATTATTACCTATGAGGATGATGAGTGTTATGTGAACATTAAAAAGCAAGCCGAATAATGAATAAACTCTTTCCCATAGTATTGGCTTTATTATTAAATAATTTATATTCCAATAAAACAACCTTTAATGATTTGATTGGAATATCATATGCAAAAATATCTGATTCAGAAATTTTTTCATTAGGATTCCAAAACAGACTTCAAAATGAAAATATATTTGGACTTGGGTTTATCCATTACACTACATATGGTCGCATATACGACAATGAAACAAAAATATGGCTTCCTCATTTTGGATACGATATTAATCTTCTTAAATCAAAAACCATAACATCATCTATTTCAATAGGTGCTTCTATTTTAAATAAAGACTTTATTTTTATAAATGGAAGAAAAACATCAATTATTCACAATAGTTTATTCTCAAGTATTAATTTTAATTTTAAGTTTAAGAACGATTTTGGATTTGGAATACAATTAGGGCTATATGAAGGCTGTAAATACACAACATGCCTAAGTTGTTTAGAAATAGAAAAATCAAACTGCAAATACATATTAATGCCAGGATTTTCTATTAACCTTTACGATTTTATCACTAAAATCTATAAGGAAAATTAAATTGACAAAGTATAAAGTAATTACAGTCAGTCAAACAAATAGATTAAAAGGATTAGAAGGCACCTTAAATTGCGCCGAATAATGAATAAACTCTTTCCCATATTGGCTTTATTATTCTTTAGTTGTGATTCAAATCCTGTTACTACATTATGTGATGAAAGTAATGAGGTTGAGTTATGGGGGCAATGTTATAATATTGAGACTACTACAGAAATAAATTTAGATAGCAATCAACTTTCAGGACAGATACCTTATGAAATAGGAAATCTTACAAATTTAATTAGGATATATTTATATGATAATCAGCTTACAGGTGAGATACCATCAAGCATAGGAAGCTTAACGAATTTAACTCTTTTAGAATTAGGAGAAAATCAACTTACAGGCGAGATACCATCAAGCATAGGAAACTTAATAAATTTAACTGGATTAGGCTTATTTAATAATCAGCTCACAGGTGAGATTCCTGAAGAAATTGGGAATTTGACAAATTTAATTAAGATATATTTAAATGCCAATCAACTCACAGGTGAGATACCTTCAAGTATAGGAAGCCTCACGAATTTAGAATCTTTATATTTTTCAAGTAATCAACTTACAGGTGAGATTCCTGCAGAAATATGTAATCAAGGTGATAGTACTCCAAGCTTAGGTAACAACAAACTCTGTCCACCTTATCCATCTTGTATATCTCAAGATGATATAGATTCTCAAGAGACTTCAAATTGCGCCGAATAATGAATAAACTCTTTCCCATAGTATTGGCTTTATTATTCTTTAGTTGTGATGAAGATAATCCTGTAGCATCTGACACCACTGCGCCAATTGTAACAATAACATACCCAGTCAATAACGCAACTTTATCTGCTCAAACCACTGTTTTAGTGAATGTCGTTGATGACAGCGATATTACTTCTGTTGTTTTCTTGGTTAATGGCACTGAAACCTTTACAGATACTGAAGCACCTTTTGAATATAGTTGGGATGTATGCGCAATAAGCAGTGAAACTCCCATTATGGATTCTTTTGGAGATATGCTCACTGGGTCAGCAGCAACTATTCTTGTCAACGCTATAGATTCAAATAATAATATAGGTGTATCTCAATTAATTACATATAATGTTGGAGGAGAATATGATGAGTGTAGTGTTTGTGGAGGGGATAATTCAACTTGCACAGATGAGTGTGGTGTAGTCAATGGAGACAACTCTACTTGTACTGATTGCAGTGGCGTGGTTAATGGCTCTGATATTGATTGTGGTGGTGCTTGTGATGAAAATGTTGAATTATGGGGTCAATGTTATAATATTGAGACTACAACAGAATTAAGTTTATTTAATTATCAATACACGGGTGAGATACCTTCAAGCATAGGAAACCTTACCAATTTAACTTATTTAAATTTAGGTTTAAATGAACTTACGGGAGAGATACCTTCAAGCATAGGAAACCTCACGAATTTAACTTATTTGAGATTATCTTCTAATGAACTCACAGGAGAGATTCCACCTGAGATAGGAAACCTAACGAATTTACATGAATTAAGCTTAACAGAAAATCAACTCACAGGAGAGATTCCACTTGAGATAGGAAACCTCACGAATTTACATGAATTACATTTACACAATAATCAACTTTCAGGTGAGATACCTGCTGAAATTGGAAATCTTACAAATTTAACTTATTTAATTTTATATTCTAATGAACTCACAGGACAGATTCCACCTGAGATAGGAAACCTCACGAATTTAGTAGATTTAAATTTGTATAATAATGAATTCTCAGGTGAAATTCCTTCAAGCATAGTAAACTTAACAAACTTGACTCATTTGTATTTATCTAACAATCAACTAATAGGTGAGATACCGTCTGAAATATGTCAAGTTGATAGTACTCCAAGTGTAGGTAACAACAACTTCTGTCCTCCATACCCAAGTTGTATATCTCAATATAATATAGATACACAAGACACTTCAAATTGCCCTTAATAATGAATAAACTCTTTCCCATTAATATATTCGGCTGGAAAATTAGTAAGTTTTAATAACAGAAAGAGAGGAGAGTAAGCCCTTTTTCAAGCCTTATCCAATAATTAATCAATATTTAAAGTAATTATAAGATAGTAATCAATATATCGCACTTAATGTCGTAGTTATTTTGAAAATCGTAGTTAATTATTCGGTGCAAATTGTTGAATATACAAAATATGGTTTAAGTAACGTTTTTTTTAAGATTTGTTGATACAACTAAAAAAGATTTTAAAAGTAAATATAGTTTTTTAATCCTTAGTACGCTCGTTCTTTTGGTGAGTAATTGTACAGAATTTGCTTTTTCTATCTTTTTTAATAGTTCAAGATAAATAAGATAAGAAGTATAAACACCAATTTGAGCTCCTTTATTAAGTTTTTTAATTCCTGGCAGAGCATTTTTAAAATCTTTTTTAATATCGAGTATTATTTCTTCTTTTTTTGAATTTATCGATTTTTTGTTGGCCTCCATATTAAAATATCTTCTATTTAAAATTTCAGTGTCATAATGGAGGTCTCTTAAGAAGTTAACTTTTTGAAAGGCAGCTCCTAAGCTAATTGAGCTATGTTTAAGCTTTTCGTATTCTTTATTATTTCCATTAACGAATATTTTTAAACACATGAGACCAACAACTTCTGCAGATCCATAAATGTATTTATTAAATAATTTTTTGTTGTAGGTTTTATTATTGAGATCAAGTCGCATGCTATCAATAAAAGATTTAACTAAATCATAATCAATTTTATATTTATGATATACTTTTTGAAAGGAATTTATTATTGGGTTGAGACTTATTCTAGTTTTTATCGATTTATTAAATTCATTTTCAAATTCATCTAGAAGTTCACTTTTATTATATTTGTGAAAAGAATCTACAATCTCATCAGCTAATCTTACAAACCCGTACACTGAATAAATCGCTCTTCTATTTTTTTTAGACAATAAGAAAGTGCTTAAATAAAATGAGGTACTATATTCATACATAACATGAGTAGAAACTTTTTCAGATAGTCTGTCATAGATTTTTTTCATATTTTTTCTCTAAGATTTTTGAAATTATTTTACCAGATATAATTGAAGGTGGTACTCCAGGGCCTGGTACAGTAAAATGTCCGCAATATGATAAGTTCTTTATCTTCTTGTCTTCAATTTTAGGTTTGAATGTAGCAGTCTGGAGTAATGTATTTGCTAAACCGTATGCGTTTCCTTTATATGCATTGTAGTCTGTAATGAAGTCTTTTCTTGTATAGTTGATTTTTTCAATAATGTTTGATTTTATGTTTTTTTGTTCATGTTTTTCTAATTTTTTAATTACATAATCAAAATAATATTTTATTATTTCATTTGTTGGTTCAGTTATTGTTGAGATAGGTAAAAGAATAAATAAATTTTCAGAATTCTTGTTTGGCACAACACTTTTATCAGTTTTACTTGGACAGCATACATAGAAAAGAGGTTTTTTTGGAAATTTCTTTTTTTTGTAGATATCATTTAGATGATTGTCAAAATCTTCATCAAAAAATAAATTATGGTGCTTTAAAAAATCTATTTTTTTTGATAATCCAACGTAAAATATAATTGCTGAGGGTGCTAATTTTCTAGATGACCAATATTTTTTTGAATAAGACTGGTGTTTTTTAGAAAGAATATTTAGCTGTGTGAATGGATATTCGCAGTTTGATATAACATGATCTAAATCATAAAACTCTTTATTATCATACAAAACTTTTTTAATACTATTGTTCTGAATATCAAATCCTGTAACATTTTTATTAAACTCGAAATTTACTCCTAATTTTGTAGCTATTTTCATCATTCCGTTTACGATTTCATACATGCCACCCATGGGGTACCATGTACCACCTTTGATGTCCGCAAAATTCATCATACTATAAATTCCTGGAGTATTATTTGGAGTACCTCCAAGAAAAATGGATGGAAATTCTAATATTTTAATCAAATCTTCATTATTAAAGTATTTTCTGATATGCTTTCTAAGAGATATGAAAATATTAAGTTTGTGTATATTTTTAATAATAGTAGGACTCAAGAGTTCTGTAAAGGATTGTCCGTTTAAATTTAGAAAATTATCAATCGAGAGCGTATATTTCTTTTCTGCTAGATTTATGTATTTAATTAGAGCTTTAGATGAATTAGGTTCTATTTTATCAAAAAGTAAACATAGATCATCAAAGTTTGCAGGAATATTGTAGGTATTGTTTTTTGTTATAAATTGATATGATGGGTCTATTCTTACAAGATTGTAGAAATCACAAGTGTTTTTGTTGAAATCTTTAAAAAATGCGTCAAATATATCAGGCATCCAATACCAAGAAGGTCCTTTATCAAAAGTAAATCCTCCAGATCTAAATTGAGATAATCGACCTCCAGGAGTAATATTCTTATCAATCACTGTGACTTTAAAACCAGCTTTTGATAAATAGCATGCTGCAGATATTCCTGAAACACCCGCTCCTATTATAGTTATTTTTTTCATATTATTCTCTGCTTTTGCGATACTTTATTAAACACGATTTCAGTTACTATATGAGGAAATGTTAGGGATGCTAGTCCAATAAAAATTGAGGTGCTTAGAGCAGAAAAAGTATTTAAAAAGTTAGTTGAAAAAATAAAAGAAAATAAAAAAAGCATAAAAGTTATTATTGAAATAAAAATCACTTTTTTACGTTGCATAAAAACAAGTTTGCTGCGATTAAATATAGGTTTTGAAATGTTTCTTAGAGAGTGAAGAAAACAAAAGTATAAAGTAAAAGCTAGAATAGGTTCAAGTGTGTAATTTATTATTACAAGTAAAATCATATCAGTATTGAAAATTATTCTATTTAAGTAGTTACGGATGTATATAAATGATAAAGTAATATTAGCAGTTAATAAAATAGCAAAAATGATATAATTTGAATTAAGAAACGTTAAATATTCAGTGTTATTCATGAAATTTAATATTTTTAAAATAGAAACAGTTTCATAAAAGTTCAGGATAAGTGGAAGGGTAATAATAAGTGCCCCTCTAGTTATAGATATCAATAAATTAGGGTACACGTTGAAATATGAATAATCATCAGCGCCAAAGTGGTGTATGGAAATAAATAAAAATAATGATAATGTAAAAACTGGCATTAAAAGCCAAAAAGTAACAACAGAAACTAAAATCAAAATGTAGATACTAATAAAATTGAAGAATTTTAGATTAAAATAATTAGATATTTTATCAACTTTATTAATATCGAAAGCACCATGGTAAATGCCAATTGTAGATACTAAAAAAAATGAAAGATAGGTTGCTAAATTTTGATTATTTGATAGAGGAAGTATTTGGTCAAGCATTATAAAAGTTATGCAGGCAAATCCAAATACGTAGGAAATCTTTTTATTAAATAATTTATAGTTATTCATATTAATAGAGCTTTTAAAAAATATCTTTTAGGTAAGTTTTTAATTACTTTGAAATCATTTACTAGATTGCTTTTGTTTGATAAGAATTTTAAAGCAGAAGAAGTGTTTTTTGAAAAAAGTGAAGTGAAAATTTCAGGCATTTTACTTGGGTAATTTTCTATAACTTTAAATAAAATATCGTCGTAAAAAGAATATTTTTTATGTAGCTTAAATTCAGGGAAAGATAAAATATCAGCAATATTTTTTGTAATAAATTTAGAGTGACTCTGTATATTAGAAAAAGTGTACCCCGTGCTTTTTCGAGTTAGATTGGCGGCAGACCCTATTAGTATTTCATTGGAATTCTTTTTATGGTTAAAATGACTTAGCGGTAAGGAACCTATCTCTTCATAGCAAACATTATATTTGTAAATATTTAGTTTATTGTTTAGGTATGTTTCTATTTCATTTAAATACTCATTTTTTTTATGCGATTTATTTTTGGATATCCATGTTGTTTCAATTAAAGCTTTTTTTGAACTATATGGCAATATGTAGAAAAAATGAACACCATGTTTTGGATGGCTGAAATCCATTAGACAGAACTGTTTTGGTTCAAAGTAGTCATTTTCAATTTCAATTTCAACGCCATAGAAATGCTGATAAAAAATACTTTTTTTATTTTTTTTAGGTATGCTATTAAAAACAATTCCAGATTTAAGATCAATTTTATCTGAATATTCAGTAAAAAATATATTTGGATTGATTTTTAAGCTTGATAAGATTTTTTCATAAAATAAATTGCTGTTAATAGATTGATATGGATACTTTGAGCAATTTACTCTAACCTTTTTATTATCGCATTTTAAGTAAAAATCATTCCATGATTTGACAACACAATCATTAAAAAGGTGATTTTCAAAATTCCAAAAGGACCATGTTTTATCTCTAGAGTAGGATTTTCTCTTTTCTACAATACATAAAGTTTTGTTAGATAATTTTTTTGATAAATTAAGATGATAAGCTAGAGAGAGTCCAGCGCAACCACCACCTAATATCACATAGTCGTATTTTTTATTTTTTAACATTTTATCATATTATTAACAATAAAAGATAATGCACGGTTTGCACGTATTAAATTATAATAAGCTATCTAATTATCCAATAATTAAAAATTTTCTTAATAATTTAATTTTTTATTTGGTTTATAATTTTTTTGTATATAATATAACTTACCGTGCAAAACGTGCAAATTGTATTATAATTAAATTAGGAGATATAACAATGGTAGATTTAGGTAATTTCACAGTTTTCTCTTTTTGGCTTGCTACAGCTATGATGCTTGCTTCCACTGTGTTCTTTTTTGTTGAAAGGGGAGATGTTAGTATAAAATGGAAAACTTCATTAACAGTTGCTGGTTTAGTTACTGGTGTAGCTTTCTGGCACTATCTTACTATGAGTAAATTAGCGGCGGATGGTGTATCGCCAGTTGCGTACAGATATGTAGATTGGTTTATAACAGTCCCGTTGCAAATAGTTGAATTTTATCTAATATTAGCAGCAGTTACTTTAGTTAGCTCTAAAGTATTTTGGAAACTTTTAATAGCCAGTTTAGTTATGTTAATTGGCGGGTATGTAGGCGAAACATGTGGGGCCGATTATCAGTTGAGCGGATTTATTGTAGGAATGTTTGGTTGGATTGGTGTTTTATATTTGATTTTTATCGGAGACGCAGCAAAAGCTAATGCAGGCAGTAAGAATGAAGCTTCGCAGTTCGCCTTCAAAGTGATGCGTTTGATAGTATTGTTCGGTTGGGCAATATATCCAATTGGATATTGGTTGCCGGATGCTACACTGAATGTGGTTTACAACCTAGCAGATCTAGTTAATAAAACTGCTTTTGGCCTGATGATCTGGGTAGCTGCAAAAATGGACACTAAATAGTATTTTGCGAAAAACGAGCCTCTTTATTTTTTCATTAATAAGAGGCTCATCCTCCTTATTTCAGCTATCGTTTAATCAATAATTAATATTCCCTTACTTGCCCCCTCATTATGAGGGGGTTCTCTCTCAATATTGATTGAATTTTTTTAATCATACTAAAATTAGACACTCGAATAGAAAGGTTCGTTTTGGATTTATCACTTAAAATATTTAGTTTCAGATGTGAAAAATGTACTCTTAATCAGTTTATTGATATTCTTCCCTTTTGGTAATCAAGTATTTGGACAAAATATTGAGTGTGTTAAAATAGGACAATCTATTTTTTCTGTTTGGAATCATTCTGAAAATATAAACTATAATCAAAAAATCAAAGTAGGTCAGATTATTTTAGATAAACCTACTAATTCAAATTATGATTCAGGATGTATAGGTCGATGCGGAGAAGGATGTGGAAAAGATGGGTCAGGATATTATACATTAGATTGTTTAAATCATGACATGTGTACATTTTATGACTCTAAATTTGGATGGATCTTTGATCGTGATTGTGGAGATGAATTAGTGAATGCAATTGATGATTTTTTGTTTGGTAAAGAATGTTATATAAAGTCTCAAGATTAGTATTTAGGAGCTAAATTATGACAATAGATCAAATGGCCATATTTTTTATTATAATGCTAACCTTTCTTTTATTTTTAATTGGTAAGTGGCGTTATGATATTGTTGCGATTATTGCTTTATGTACTTTATTTATAACTGATTTAATTTTAGGAGGAGATACTTCTGCCTTAATCGTAAATCCTTCAAATATTTTTTCCGGTTTTAGTCATCCAGCTGTAATCACTGTTGCGGCAGTTTTAATAATTAGTCGAGCTCTATATAATTCAGGATTAGTTGATTTAATTTCCAGAAAAATAGCTCCCTTATCAAAAAGTCAGTTAGGGCATATCACGAGTTTGAGTGGGGTGGTTTCTTTTTGTTCTGGGATAATGAATAATGTAGGTGCATTAGCATTAATGTTGCCTGTTGCATTAAAGACCTCAGCTAAGCAAAAACGATCACCTAGTATTATTTTAATGCCTCTTGCTTTTGCTAGTATTTTAGGAGGAATGATAACTATGATTGGGACACCTCCTAATATAATTATAGCTAATTTTCGTCAAACACATCAAGCAAACTTAAAGTTTGAGGCACTTAATAATAGCAATTCTAAAGCAGCTCTTTATTTAGAAAGTAAAAATATTAGTATAGATTATTTTGAGCCTACTCCATTTGGGATGTTTGATTTTACTCCTGTTGGGGTTTTGGTTGCAATAATTGGAGTAATTTTTATTGCTTTAATTGGTTGGAGGTTTATTCCTAGGGAATCATATAAAAAGCCAGGTAGTGCATCTTTATTTTCAATTGATGAATATATAACTGAGATTCGTATTCCTGAAGGATGTCAGTTTGTTGGCTTAAAAATCAAAGAAATAGAAAGTTTAACAGATGATAGAATGTCTATTTTTGGTGCTATAGATAGCAAAAATAATATTAAGTCAATTAGAAGTGATGAGATTATTCAAAAAGGAGATAGTTTTCTTATTAAATCAGATCCTGTGGATTTAAAAAGTATGATGAATGAATATACTATTAGATTTACGAAAGATATGAGGCAGCGTATTGATAGATTAAAAAATGAGAATACGATTTTTAAAGAAGTGTTGATTACTCCAGGTTCTAAGTTAGAAAATAGAGATCGTACATATTTAAGAAGAAGAACTTCAAATTCTCTAGTGCTTATGGCTGTTGCTAGACAGAATAAGCCAATTCGTAAAAGCTTAGGTAAAATTAAATTTAGAGTTGGAGATGTATTACTTTTACAAGGAGATTCTGATAATCTTAATGATAATATCACTAATCTTAATTTACTACCTCTTGAGAATAGAGAAATAGAAGTTGGAGTTTTTTCAAAAGTAGGTTTGTCTGTTTTTATTTTTTTCGGGGCTATTTTATTAAGTATTTTTGGAATTGTGCCAACTACCTTAGCATTTGTTATGGCTGTACTATTGTATTGTTTTACAGGGATTTTACCAGTTAGAGAACTGTATCAAGAAATTGATTGGCCAATAATTGTTTTATTAGCTGCAATGATTCCTGTGAGTAATGCCCTTGAGACAACTGGAAGTTCTCAATTATTAGCAACATTTTTAGTTGGAGCTACAGAAGGCTACCCCGTTTGGTTAATTCTAGGTCTTATTATGGTTGTAACAATGTGTTTATCAGATATAGTTAATAATGCTGCAACTGCACTTATAATGGCTCCTATTTCAGCTGGAATAGCTATGTCGATAGGAGTTAATATAGACCCGTTTCTGATGGCTGTTGCAGTTGGAGCTTCTTGTGCTTTTTTAACACCTATAGGTCATCAATGTAATGCGATAGTTTTAGGTCCTGGAGGATATCGTTTTTCTGATTATTGGAGAATGGGTTTACCTTTAGAAATTATCATAGTTTTATTAGGAACACCTTTAATTCTTTATTTTTGGCCCTTATAATTTGATGCTATTTTAGAGCGTCTCTATATTTTATTTATTGTAAATTTCAATGCAAAAAAGGATATAATTGTGAAAAATATTATCTTAATAAGTCTAGTGACCTTGTTTATTAATTCAAGTTTGGTTGCATCTAATAATGATTTATGGCCTATGTTAAAAATTTCTTATGATATGAACTTGGGATTAACATTTAGCGTTGGTCTTTCAATACTAAACTATGAACGTAGTACAGGTAAAGGGATATATGTTTTAGCATCAAAAGGTAGAAAAGGTAGTAATATTTCTTTTGGAGCCTTAGGTGCTGCAGGTGGATTTTATGGCACTTATGGATTAAATCGTATGAAAGTTAATAAGGATAATAATATAAGTTTTTGGGGTTTAGAAATGTCTACAAATTTTTTGCTTCATTATAAAATAGGTTTAATGAATAAAAATAAACTACTTAAAATATCTGATTATAAGTTTAATTTAGCAGCAGGTCTTGGCATATGATAACAAATAAGCTCTTTGCTATAGTATTTATATGTTGTTTTGGTTCATTTATTTTAGCTGCAGCAGATTGGAAGGATAATCTTTTTACTGAAAGGAGTGTTTCTTTTGGACTTATGAGTGAAAGGCTGGGAACTGATTTTTGGAATTTTTCATGGACTGCTTATAAAAAAAACAATAATGATGTTTTTATTAGTATTGGTCCATCGATTTTTATTCCAACAAATGTAGGAATGGGATGGAAGCATTATTTTAAAGCGCGTGGTAAAAAAAATAAAGTTGTACTATTTTCATGCTTATCTATGTTTGAGAGGTCTGCAAATAAAATGAGTAATTCTACTGGTGATGCGATTAGAGAAGATAGTTGTGTCGGATTATCTGGAGGAATATCTTACTTTTTATCTAAGTGTAAAAAAAGAAATGTGTACTTAAATGTAGGAGTATTTGCTAGTTATGACTTCAGAAATGATTATTTTGTCCTACCTGTTGTTAATATAGAGTTTAAAAGATGAAAAAACTGTTTGTCATTGTGTTTGTTCTATTAATGGGAGACGTTTCTTATTCTCAATGTCAAGGTGATGTTAATCAAGATAATGATCTTAATGTGTCTGATATCATTATTGTAGTAAATCACATATTGGGTTTTGATACACTCGCTGAAGATTTGCAATTAGTTGCAGATTATAACTCTAATTTAAGTATTGATGTATCTGATGTGATTTTGATTGTTAATGATATTTTAAATGAGAATTTATGTAGTTCTGAACTATTAGATATTATTACATGGAATATAGAGAATTTCCCTAAATCAGAATTAACAATTGATTATGTAAGCTCTATAATTAATAGTTTTAATGATATTGATATTATAGCATTACAAGAGATTCAGAGTACGATAGCTTTCAATCAATTAATTAGTTCTCTTGAAGATGGTTGGGTTGGTTATAGGCATGAAGACAGTAATTATGGAGAACTTTCATATCTTATTAATACAGAAAAAATCACATTTAATGCTCCATATTCGATACTTAATCAAGAGGAGTATTATTTTGCATATAGACCACCTTATGTGTTAGAATTTACCTATAAAAATAAACAGTTTGTGTTAATTAATATCCACTATAAATGTTGTGATAACACCAGTCAAGATTCGTATAGAAGAGAGCAAGCATCAATTTTACTTGATGAGTACATTGTTGATAACTTTAATACTAAAAATGTTATAGTTGCAGGTGATTTTAATGATGAATTGATTGATGATGACAATGTTTTTGATATATTTTTAAATGATTCACAAAATTATTTATTTGCTGATCTTGAAGTAGCCCTTCAATCTGATTGGTGGCAATATTGGTCTTATCCAACATGGCCTAGTCATATAGATCATATTTTGATTACTAATGAACTTTTTGATGAATATCAAAAACCAGCCTCATATTGTAGTACATTTTTAATAGATTCTAATTTTTCAAATTGGTGGGAATATGATCAGTATATTTCAGATCATAGACCTGTAAGAATTTCACTATTTATTGATTAAAATAAGTGATTATTATAATAAATAAATTGATTTAATATGTAAATTTAGCATTAATTTTATTTATGAAATCTTTTACAGCAAAAAATAGAATCTTGATATCCAGGCTTTTTGCACTTCTTGTGTTTGTTTATATTTTTGTTTCAGATTTAGGAACTATTGAAGATGAATTTTTTCATATTCCATTATCTTTATTTGGATTTATTTTAGTTCTTATAGGCTCTATTGGACGTTTATGGTGTGCTCTTTATATAGAAGGTAATAAGACTAAAAAATTAAGAATTCAAGGACCTTACTCTATATCTAGAAATCCATTATATTTCTTTAGTTTTATTATGTTGTCTGGATACATGTTAGGAATTCAAAACATTGTATTGCCTTTTATATTATGTCTGTTTTTTGTGGTTGTGTATTATCAAACTATTAAAAATGAAGAAATAAATCTTACTAAAATTCATGGAAAAAAATATATTGATTATTGCAATAAGGTTCCTATGATTTTCCCAAGATTCAAAAATTATAATTCTAAAGTTGAAAATGAGACAATTGAAGTAAAAATAAAAAATATACAAAATGTGTTAATTGAAACTGCAGGGTTTATTTTGATGTATTTTTTGGTTTTTCTATTTGTTTGATAATGATTAATACTTTAAAAAAAGAGAGTTTTTTTATGTTTTTAAATAAAATATTTGTTGGTTTAATTTTTAATTTTGTTTCTATGCTATTATCGCAAAACCCTATAGATAATTATTTGCTAGGAACTAATACTTTAAAAGTGATTGGTAGTTATGAAGATGGTGTAGATAATCCTCGTGATCTAGATTTTCATCCAACAATGGGTAATCAATTATGGGTATTAAATGAAGGTGAAGCTTCCTATACTAGCAATACTCAAAATATATTTAACGTATGTGTGCCTGAAAACTCAAATTTAACCTTTACTATTTATGATTCTTCTGGAAATGGTATTTGCTGTGAAAATGGTGAGGGTTCATATGAGCTAATTGGATGTGAGACTGTTTTTGTAAATGGTGGAGAGTTTGGTGAAAGTGAAAGTTCAAATTTTAATGTAGGTCTCGCGTGTAATGACATGTGTTCTTATGGCCAAGTTGATCTTGGTATAGTTATTAATACAGATAATAGAGGTAAAGAAACGTTTTGGGCTCTCACTGATACTGATTCTGGCTTTGAGTATGCAAAACGTTTAGCTCCTGGAGGAAGTACTGTTATATACTTTGATGCAGGAGAAGATAATCAATCGTACGAGTATAGAAAAGATTCTTATTCAAGACATTTTATGCACACAGCTAGTTCATTAGCTTTTGATGATGAGGGCTTTTTTGCGAATACAAATGATTGTAAAGATGCTAATGATAATCCTAATGGGTTTTTTACAGGACCAACATTATGGAGTGCAGATCTTTCTACTTATGCAACAATTAATCAGAATGGTCCTCTTTTAGGTAGTCATTTAGATATGCTTCACCAGAGTCCATACGCAATGGGAATAGAATATGCAGGTTTAGGAAATATATATTGGGTATATGATGGATATCATTCATCGATTGTTAGGTATGATTTTGCTATTCCTCATGAATATGGAGGGCATGATCATTCTGATGGAAGAATTTGGAGATATGATGAAATTGATATTCAAAGAGAAGAGGGTGTATCAAGCCATATGGTGCTAGATGATATTTCTGGATTTTTATATATTGCAGATACAGGTAATCAGAGAATTTTAAAATTTAATACAAATTCAGGTATTTATGATTCTGATCTCACCCCTTACGGAGAACCACTAGCAGAATATTTTTTGATGAAAGAAGCTGAATGGGAAGTTTATATTAATGAAGGTCTTGATAAACCTTCAGGTATTGATTTGTATGAAAATCGTTTAGTAATCAGTGATTATGGTACAGGTGATATTATTATTTACGATATTTCAACAACTCCTCCAAATGAGTTGACTCGTATTAATACTGGTGGGCAAAGTAATGTTATGGGCCTTAAAATCGGTTCAGATAATAAAATATGGTATGTTGACTATTTTGCTGATCAAGTTGTAAGAATAGATTATGAAGCACCTTTTGGAGATATTAATCAGGATGGAATTATAAATGTAGCTGATGCGATATTTATTGTAAGTTTTATTTTACAAACCATGAATTATAATGATGCTCAATTTAGGTCTGCTGATATAAATAGTGATGGATTTCTTAATATTAGCGATATTGTATTATTAGTAGCTTTAATTTTAGAGAATTAAAAAAACATCAATCTTATTAAGATTATTCTTGAATAATTCTAGAGAAACTATTTCTATCATAATTAAATTTTTGCTCAAGCTCTATCATAATGTTTTGATATAAATTCTCAGCAAGATTTTTATTTCTACTCATTATCCATCCCAATGAAGTGTTTTTATATCCTATAACCATGTACTTGTAGTCTTTATCTAAAATAATTACTTTGTAGGGCGCCCTAAAAAAAGGTATAAAAGGTTTAGTTAATCTAATTTTCCATGTGCTGTTATTTTTTTTATCGATAACCTTGGCTTTTTGTTTTAAATGAATTGTTTTTCCATTTTTTTCACCATAGTATGATATATTAATCTTCCCATTTTTATTAAGTGAGTAAATGTCATAAGAATTTTTATGGCCTTTTTCAATAAAGTTCGGGATATTAGCAATTACATACCATTTGCCCATAAATTTATCTAAATCCAAATTTTGAACAGTTTGCATTGACAAACAAAAGGTAATGATTAAAAATATTGTGTACTTCATTTTAAAATATAAAATTTTTTTATAAATAATATAAAAGTTTTAAGTAAAAAAAGGTTTAGTATAAATAATATCATTATTTTTATTGCACTATATGTAAAATATATACTATATTAAACGTGCAAAACGTGCA
>PAHI01000012.1 GCA_002705575.1 Fidelibacterota bacterium
CGGGTCATCTTCTACACAATCTTGAGAAAATGAAAAACTAAATAACGTTAAAATGACAAATAAAATAGAATTTTTGAAAAAAGAAACCATCAACTCCTCCTTAATAATTTTATATTAAAATAGATTTTTCTGAAAAATAATATAGATACTGAAATACAAGTCAAACACTAAATTTAAGTCAGAAATAACAATCTATATCTACACACTATCGTCATTAATTTATAAATTCACACTTTTTTTTACAAGACTAATATAGTAGCCTATAATTTTATTGATACGTGTCACAAATATTGTTTTATAAGTTTCTAACTAATTAATAATATAGGAAGTAATCATAAATATATTTTAAGGGGAAAGACTATGTCTAGAAAGAAAATTACGTTAATAGGTGGAGGCCAAATCGGAGGGAATTTAGCCTTGCTATGTGCTCAAAAAGAATTAGGTGATATAATTATATATGATATACCTAATGCAGAAGGCATGATAAAAGGCAAGGCTTTAGATATTAACCAACTCTGCCCTATGGATGGTTATGATGCTAAAATTAAGGGATCGTCTAATCCAGAGGACATTAAAGGCTCCGATGTTGTTATTATTACTGCAGGGGTACCTAGAAAACCAGGAATGAATAGAGAAGATCTCTTAGAAATCAACATCAAAATAATTACTGATGTTGCAAATAATGTTAAAAAATACGCTCCAGGTGCGTTCGTTATTGTATTATCTAATCCTCTAGATGCAATTGTATACTCTTTCTTCAAAGCTTCAGGATTCTCCAAAAACAAAGTAATTGGTATGGCTGGAGTTCTAGATAGCACAAGATTTAAAACTTTCTTGGCAATGGAAACAGGATATTCGGTCCAGGATGTTAACTGTATGGTTTTAGGTGGTCATGGAGATACTATGGTGCCCATAACAAGACTTGCAACTATTGGTGGCATACCTGCTGAAGAGCTTATTTCAAAAGATAGACTTAATGCTATCGTTGAAAGAACTCGCTTTGGAGGAGGTGAACTTGTTAAATTATTCGGGAATGGATCTGCGTATTATGCACCTGCAGCATCTGCCATAGAAATGGCTGAATCCTATATAAAGGATAAAAAAAGAGTCTTGCCATGCGCTGCATACTGCGAAGGTGAATTTGGTATTAATGGTTACTTTATTGGAGTGCCAACCGTTATAGGTGAAAATGGAGTTGAAAAAATATTAGAATTCACGCTGCTAGACAGTGAAAAAAACGAACTCAACAAAACCCTTAACGCAGTAGAAAAAACTGTTCAAGAAACAAACCTATAAGAGGATATTATGAATTTTTTAGATCAAATTAATGATTTTTTTGGTATTTTTGTTGGTTACTTAGCTCCAGTTTTATTTTATTCTATAAATGGCTTCCCTTTAATTGTATTAGTTCTTCTGGCTGGAGCGCTTGTATTCACTTTTTACTTTAAATTTATCAACATTAGAGGCTTTGGGCATTCAATTGATATTATTAAAGGTAAGTATGATAACCCTAAAGACACAGGGCAAATCAGCCACTTTCAAGCATTAACATCAGCTCTATCTGCTACAATAGGTCTTGGAAATATAGCTGGCGTTGCTGTTGCTGTCTCTTTAGGTGGACCTGGTGCGGTCTTTTGGATGGTATTTATTGCATTTTTTAGCATGTCCGCAAAATTTGTTTCTTGTACTCTTGGACAAACATATAGAACTGTAAATGATGATGGCTCTGTTAGCGGTGGACCAATGTATTACCTAAGCAAAGGCCTAAAAGATCGAGGTTTTATGACTTTAGGAAAAATTTTAGGAGCTATGTATGCAGTATTTATTATAGGTGGCGCATTTGGAGGCGGCAACATGTTTCAGGCAAATCAATCCTACGAATTATTTGGGAAGCTCATTGGAATACCTGATTATCTGTACGGTATTTTGCTTGCACTCTTGGTTGGCGCTGTTATCATTGGGGGCATAAAAAGAATAGGTCAAACCACTGAAAAAATAGTACCTGCAATGGTTGTATTGTACGTAGGGGCATCTTTATTTATTATTTTAACAAATATCGAAAAACTACCAGGAGTTCTTTCTTCTATTTTAAACCAAGCTTTTGCCCCTCATGCTGCCTATGGCGGTTTTATAGGCGCTCTTGTTACAGGCATTAAAAGAGCCGTTTTTAGCAATGAAGGAGGTGTCGGCTCTGCATCGATAGCTCACTCTGCTGCAAAAACAGATGAGCCTGTTCGGGAAGGCATTGTTGCAATGATAGGGCCATTCATCGATACTATTGTTGTTTGTTTTATGACTGCATCAGTAATACTTATAACTGCAGAATCAAACCCTCTTGATGTAACAGATGCAAAGCTTTATATATCTGATAATGCTAATGAAATGGACGACTATAATTTATATTATACGGAAGATTGGAGATTTATACGAATTAAAGATACTGTAACAGCAACACATTTAGCTGAAAAATATGAAGACAAACCTATTCAAATTCAATATGATATTTCCAATAATTCATTTGAAGATGATATTAAGGGTGCTGAGCTAACATCAGCAGCCTTTGGTAGCTCAATATCATGGTTCCCGTACATATTGTCGATTGTCGTATTTTTGTTTTCATTTAGCACAATGATATCTTGGTATTACTACGGAGACAAAGGTTGGAAATATTTATTTGGCGGTTCATCAATTAAAATATATCAAGGATTATATTTGGGGTGCGTCGTTTTAGGATCTGTTGCATCTCTTGGAAATGTTATTGACTTTTCAGATATGATGATCTTATCATGCGGATTTCCTAATATAATTGGATGCATGTTTTTACTTCCTATAATTAAAAACCAGCTAAATGACTATTGGTCTAGATATAAAAATGGACAATTTAAAACCTATAAATAATTGAATCAGAAGAGCAGTCACCTTAAATTTGCATTAGATTTAGCAAAAGAAGCTGGGAAAAAACAAATGCGCTATTTTGGTGAATTATCCAACTACAAAACAAAATCGACCCATATAGATCTACTAACAAAGGCAGACATCGAATCAGAAGACTTTATTATAAAAAACATCCAGAAAGAATTTCCAAGACATTCAATACTATCAGAAGAAACTGGCTTTATTGATAAAAACAGCGTCTATAAATGGGTAATAGACCCATTAGATGGAACTACAAATTTTACCAATAATCTACCTATATTTGCCGTATCAATAGGATTGCAAAAAAATAATCAGACAATCTGCGGGGTAGTATACAATCCTGCCGCAAACAAATGCTTTTATGCTGAAAAAAACAAAGGTGCTTTCTTGAACAATCAACCTATATCTTTAAGCTCAAGTAGTACTTTAAGTAAATCGCTATTAGTTACTGGATTTCCTTACAATCATGACAAATATTACGACAAAAGTTTTAATATATTTAAAGACTTTTATGACATTACTCAAGGTGTTCGAAGATTAGGAGCTGCAGCCCTAGATTTATGCTTTGTAGCAATGGGAAGATTTGCTGGATTTTACGAATTCAATCTAAACCCATGGGATATTTGCGCTGGATCTATTATAGCTATAGAAGCAGGCGCTACATGCTCTGACTGGAACAACAGCTCTTTGCCTCAATCAGGCGTACGAATTTTATGTACAAATGGTAAAATTCATGATGAAATGGTTAAAATCTTAACACAAACTCAATATAAAGATTTTTACGATTTAAAATAATTATCTATAATAGAAGAATATACTTTTATAGCTGTAAAAATACAATTTTCATCTACATCAAAATCAGATGTGTGAATATCTTTAGTATTTCCATCATAAGACCCAATTCTAAAATATGCTCCTGGTATTTTTTGAAGATAGTACGCAAAATCTTCTCCGCCCATACTTGAAATATCGAGTATTTCTGTATTTGATTCTCCAATAGCTATACTTGACGATTTTTTAATAAGATCTACTAAATCTTTATCATTAACTACTCCAGGGCATGCAAAATCAGACTTCCAGCTAATTTCTGCCTTGCTTAAACTTGATACATTTTTTATGCTATCTGATATTTTTTGATGAAGTGTTTTTTGCAAATTTGGATTTAAATACCTAAGCGTACCATATAACTTTACTTTATCTGGAAGAACATTATGCACAGAACCTCCTTCAATTCTTCCGAAAGCCAAAACAACAGGCTCTTGCTGGTCTATAGTATGATTCAAGGCTTGCTCTAAAACCTGAACAAGCTGAGATTGGGCCCATATCAAGTCAACAGATTCATTAGGTCTTGAAGTGTGCCCACCCATACCTTTTAATGTAATCTCTATTAATTCTACAGTAGCTGCTATAGGGCCATATTTAATAGCTATTTTATCAGAATTTATTTTAGGATAAACATGTGATCCAAATATATGCGAAACCCCATCAATAGCACCGCCATCAATCATTGACAAAGCTCCTCCCGGAGCCTTTTCTTCAGCTGGCTGAAAAATAAATCTAATTGTACCATTAATAGATATATTATTATCGATTAAATACATAGCTAAAGCAGCTATTACAGTCATATGAACATCGTGTCCACATGCATGCATAATACCCTTGTTTTTTGAAATATACCGCTGATTACTGTTTTCTTGTATTGCCAAAGCATCCATATCTGTCCTTAAGGCTAATATTGGAGCTTCCTTATTGCCAATATAGTCACAATAAAAACCTGTTTGCATAATGTCATTTTCAACAATTTTATAGCCTTTGTTCGATAATATTTCTTTCAAGTATTTGGATGTCTCGAACTCTTGAAATCCTAATTCAGGATTTTCATGCAACCATCTACGCAAATCTAATATATAATCTTTATTATCTGATAACCACGAAAGAGTTTTATTTTTCATACTAACCATCTAATATATTTGGATAATAATTAAAATATTTTTGACTCAATGCAGATCTACTTAAAGATATAGAGTCATTAATAGATAACATTTTATCATCTGTTACTCTTCCAATTGTTTGCGTGTAAACATTAAGTTCTTTTGCCATCGAAACAATAGAAAGTAAATCCTGCTCATTTATTGTTATTATTATAGCACTTTGGCATTCACCAAATAAAACCTCATCATGCCTAAGCTTACTATCAATATTTATTTTTGCACCAATTCTACTATCTTTTGAATTGAGTAACGATTCTACAATATTAATAGATAGGCCACCCTTTGAAATATCATGAGCAGATTTCACTATTCCTTTTTCTATAGCTTTCAAGCATAATTTTTGTACAGCAATTTCATAATTAATATCAAAGTTAGCAATAGGCCCTTCAATTTTATTATGAATTATCTTCAAATACTCTGAACCACCCAAAGTAGAGCTTAAAGAACCTATCAAAATAATAAAATCACCAACCTCTTTAAAATCTATTGTAGTATAATTTTCAATATTAGATATTTCTCCAACCATTCCAATTACAGGACTAGGATAAACAGCACCATCTTTTGTTTCATTATAAAAACTTACATTTCCGCCTGTTACCGGAGTATCTAATTGCCTGCACGCATCTCCAATCCCTTTGACTGCATTCTTAAACTGCCAATAAATACCTGGATCATTAGGATTTCCAAAATTAAGACAATTTGTAATTGCAATTGGCTTGCCTCCACTACAAACAACATTTCTAGCAGATTCTAACACAGCTACTTGCCCACCTTTATATGGATCTAAATAAACATACTTTCCATTACAATCAGTGCTCATAGCAAGACCTTTTTTGGTGCCCTTAATTCTAATAACACCAGCATCTCCACCAGGACCCTGAACAGTATTAGTTCTTACTGTTGAATCATATTGATTATAAATCCATTGCTTAGAAGCAATATTTGGACATGAAAGCATTTGGAGCAAAACATCATTGAAGCTTGATGGAATTGAAATTTTATCTAGATTAAGATTATTTGATTTTGATATATAATCAGGCTGCTTGTAAGCCATATCATATTGAGGAGCTCCACCTCCTAAAACTAATTCATTACTAGGTATCGATGCGACGATATTGCCATTATCAAAAACTATCAGTTTTTGATCTTTAGTTACATGCCCAACCTCAGTGCAATCAAGCTCCCACTTTAAAAATATTTGCTTTAGTTCTTCTTCAAATCCTTTTTTAATAACAACTAGCATCCTCTCTTGAGATTCTGAAAGCATTACTTCATAGGCATTCATGTTCAGCTCTCTTTTTGGCACTTTATCTAAATCTATACAAATACCAACCTCTCCTTTAGCAGACATTTCTGAGCAGGAACAAGTGATTCCTGCAGCACCCATATCTTGAACTCCAATAAGCCATGATTTTTTACTTAGTTCTAATGTGGCTTCTAATAAAAGTTTTTCAGTAAAAGGATCTCCCACTTGAACATTAGACCTCTGAGACTCTGTCTGTTCTGATAGTTCTTCTGATGCAAATGTTGCCCCATGAATTCCATCTCTACCTGTTTTAGAGCCTACAATAAAAACTGGATTTCCTTCACCTTCAGCTATTGCGCTGACAACATTTTTTTTATTAACAACACCTAGAGACATAGCATTAACTAATGGATTGCCTGAATAAGAATCTTCAACAACAACCTCGCCTCCAACAACAGGAATCCCTAGACAGTTTCCGTAATCAGATATACCTTCAACAACATGTTCTAATAAAAACCTATTTCTTGGATTAGTTTCTAAATTTCCAAACCTAAGAGAATTCATTGATGCAATAGGTCTTGCACCCATAGTAAAAATATCTCTCATTATACCACCAACACCAGTGGCAGCACCTTCATATGGCTCAACCGCTGAAGGATGGTTATGCGACTCTATTTTAAAACAAACAGCCAAATCATTTGTAAAATCGACCAATCCAGCATTTTCTTCTCCTGCCCCAACTAAAAGACGTCCACCTGATCGAGGAAAAGTTTTTAACCATTTTATAGAGCTTTTATAAGAGCAATGTTCACTCCACATAACAGAAAAAATACCTAATTCTACAAAAGTTGGCTCTCTGCCCAATATATCTTTTATCTTAGAATATTCAGCTGTAGATAGACCATGCTCTTTTACAACTTGGCTATCAATTTTTGGATATTGCTGAGATTTAGAGTTCATGAATTTTAATAAAGTATTATAAAATCTAATTTAGTTCCAAATAACATATTTACAATAGAGAATATTTAAAAAGAATAAAAATAAATCTATATCTCAAAAAATTACTATATTAAAGTAAATGAAAATAAAATTTTTATGCTAAGAACAAGCCTCTATATTATGTGTTTTTTAAAAAGTATTATTTTAAGCTACACAGATATTAATTTAGGCGAGGCTCTATTTAACAGTTCAACAAACTCTTTAAGCTTTCCTTTGAACTATACTTCGGATGAACCAATATACGGATTCCAATTTACTATAACCTTTAATGACCAAGACCTGACTTTAAATCAAATCTACGGAGGTGATATCTATAATGATGAAAACAACTTCTCTACATCGCTTAGCACAAATACAGGCAATGTCCTATCCTACTCTGAAACACAGGACTTTATATATCCAGGAAGCGGTATTCTTTTAAATATTTTATTTGAAATTAATATTTTTGGTAACTCTGATACCATATGCATTGAAAATCCTATATTTGCTGGAACGCCAGGTTCAACTATTGAAATAAACCAACAAATATGTTCAAACTACATTTTGGAAGAGGAAATTATACCGGAAATTATAATAGTTAGTCCTGACAATTTAAGTACAATCATTGACTATACAATACCTATCACAATTGAATCATTAAATTTAACTGATCAGGATAATATAAACGTTTATATTAACAGCCAAATATACAATACCTACCAATCAGCTGAAACGCTAGATTTAATTATAGCGCCTATACCTAGTACTCAAACAGGAAATATTAATATAGAAGCTAAAGCAATAAATTCAGAAGGGCAAGAATACAATCAAGAGGCATCATCAGATTCAATTCAAATAAACTTCGCAATTCCTGGAGATTACAATTTAGATGGTAATGTTAATGTAGCAGATATTGTTTTAATTGTTAAATATATTCTGGGAATAGAAAATGCTTCAGCATTGCAAGAATATGCATCTGACTTTGACAATAATAACTCTATAAATGTATCTGATGTAGTTCTTATTGTTAATTACATATTAAGCTAAGAACTTTATCAATAAATCTTATAAAAACGATTTCTACAAGGTAATAACTATTTTTTTTTAGTGAAAATTAACCTAAAATACCAACAACAATACTGTGTAAAGCAATTATGAAAGCTAAAAAAGAAACTTACTATTCAGATTATCTTCAATTAGAAAAAATTCTATCTGCTCAAAAACTTAAGTCTAAAACAACAAAGAATCCTGTACACGATGAACTTTTATTCATTATTTCTCATCAAGCTTATGAACTTTGGTTTAAACAAATAATCCATGAAATAGATTCTATTATTAAACTATTCAAAAGTTCCTATATAGAAGAAAAAAATCTATCAGTAATTGTAAATAGATTAGATAGAATATCTAAAATACAAGAACTTTTAATCAATCAAATAAAAATTTTAGAGAGCATGACTCCTATGGATTTCTTAGAATTTAGAAACCTACTTAGCCCCGCATCAGGCTTTCAAAGTCTCCAATTTAGAATAATTGAAAACAAGCTAGGACTTAACCGTGAAAAAAGGCTTAAATTTAGCAAAGAACCATATGATTCCTACTTGAATGAAAATGACCAAAAAAGTGCACAGAATTCTGAAAAAAAAGGTTTGCTTCATTATTTAGAAAAATGGCTTGAAAGAATTCCCTTTATGCAAACTGAAACCTTTGATTTTTGGTCAGAATACAAAGTTAGCATAGACAAAATGTTAGAAGAAGATATACTAATTATAAAAAATAACTCCAACTTATCAAATCAAGAAAAAGAGAGAAATTTAATCCATTACGAAAAAATATTACAAAACTATGAAGTTATTTTCGATAATGATAGCTATAAAAAACTATTAAAAACTGGAGCAAAGAAACTATCCCAAAAAGCATGCCTATCTTCCCTATTTATAATGCTTTACAGAGAACAGCCGATTCTTGACTTACCTTATAGAATTATAACAAAATTAATAGACATAGATGAATTAATGAATAAATGGAGATACGGACACGCCACTCTTGCACAGAGAATGATTGGCACTAAAATAGGAACAGGAGGTTCATCTGGACATTCTTATTTAAGAAAGACTTTGGAAAAACATAAAATTTTTGATGACTTAACTAATCTGTCTACATATTTAATTCCTAGGTCTTCCTTGCCAAAGCTTCCAAAAAAACTAAAAACTAAATTAGGATACTATTTTAATTATGATAAGGACTAAAAAATTTAAAAATCAAACAGCTTTTGTTTGCGGAGCTTCAAAAGGAATCGGCGCAGCTACTGCTATTGAATTATCAAATCAGGGGGTTAACACCGTATTATTGGCTCGCAGCAAAGAAGGTTTAGATGAAGTTATTAATATGCTAGATAGATCCAAAGGCCAAGAACATCAAATTATAATCGCAGATTTCAAAAGTCCAAAAGAGTTAGAAAAAAATGTATCTAGCTTTTTAAAAAAGTTTAATAAAAACGTAGAAATATTAATTAATAATACTGGTGGGCCAAAACCAGGACCAATAATAAATGCAAGTCCATCAGAATTTATAAATACTTTCAATCAGCATCTTATATGCAATCATATTTTAGTAAATTCCTTAGTCCCTAGAATGAAAAAAGCGAGCTATGGAAGAATAATCAATATTATATCAACTTCTGTAAAACAACCTATTAAAGGATTGGGAGTTTCAAACACTATAAGAGGAGCAGTTGCAAGCTGGTCAAAAACACTATCATTTGAGCTAGGAGAATTTGGAATCACTGTAAACAATGTCCTTCCTGGCTTTACTGATACTGAAAGACTGCATGAGATATTTGAAAGGAAGTCTAAAATATCTGGAATGGATATTGAAAGCATAATAATAGAAGCTCAGACCCAAATTCCTTTAAAAAGATTTGCAAATCCTTCAGAAACAGCAAAAGCAATATGTTTTTTGGCTTCTCCTGATGCAGACTATATTAATGGAGTTAATTTGCCTGTTGATGGAGGAAGACTACAAACCCTGTAAGCATTATGAAAACAATTTTCAACTATATTGATGGCAAGCTAGTAAAACCTAAAAAAGCAAATTATATTGATGTATTTAATCCTTCTAGAGGTAAAGTATATGCAAAATGTCCAGAATCAAGCTCATCAGATTTAACATTAGCAATCAAATCTTCAAAGAAAGCTTTGAATTCTTGGAAAGAACTTTCTAATGAAAAGCGTAGCAAGATTTTATTTAATATTGCTAATGAAATTGAAAAAAAGCACAAAGAATTTGCTATTGCAGAGACAATTGATAATGGAAAACCATTAAATGATAGTAGAAGTATTGATGTTCCCAGAGCAATTAACAATTTGAGGTTTTATGCATCTGCTGTAATTAACGACTCATCTGAATCTCATTCTCTACCTAATAACGTAATTAACTACACATTAAGAGATCCTTTGGGGATAGTAGCATGTATTTCACCATGGAACTACCCATTGCATTTACTTACATGGAAAATTGCTCCAGCTCTAGCCATTGGAAACTGCGTAATAGCTAAGCCATCAGAGGTAACGCCTATGACTGCATATTTATTTTCCAAAGTATGCATAAAAGTAGGTTTACCTAAAGGAGTTCTCAATATAGTCCATGGTTCAGGAGGAAATATTGGCCAGGAAATTGTGGAGCACCCAGATATCAAGGCTGTATCCTTTACGGGAGGAACAAAAACAGGGAAAATTATATCAAAAACTGCTTCTAGCCTATTAAAAAAAGTTTCACTTGAGCTTGGAGGTAAAAATCCTATAATAGTATTTGATGATTGTAATTATGAAGAAATGTTAAAAACTACCATTAAATCTTCATTTGGAAATCAAGGACAAATATGTCTATGTGGAGAAAGAATATTTATTCAAGATTCTATATATACTAAATTTAAAAAAGACTTCGTCAAAGAAGCTAAAAAACTTAAAATTGGAGATCCTTTAAAATCTACAACTAATCAAGGTTCTATTGTATCTAAAGCACATTATCATAAAATTCTATCTTATTTCAATGCGGTAAAGGATAGTGGTGCAAAATTTATAATCGGAGGCCGTTCAAAAAAAGTTAGAGGTGACTGCTCTGATGGCTGGTTTATTGAGCCTAGCATTGTAGAAGATTTAAGTAGAAAAACTAAATGCTATAAAGAAGAAGCTTTTGGACCAGTCGTATCATTACATAAATTCAAAACTAGAGACGAAGTGATACAGTTAGCAAATGAAACTAACTATGGATTATCAGCATCTATTTGGACATCTAATTTAAAAACAGCTCATAAAGTTGCTCAAATGATAGATTTTGGAATAGTATGGGTTAATACTTGGAATTTAAGAGATTTAAGGACTCCCTTTGGAGGCATGAAAGATTCTGGATTAGGCCGAGAAGGAGGAAAGGAGTCTATTAGGTTTTTCTCAGAACCAAAAAATGTTTGTATTAATTATAGTTAAAAATTATGAAAAAAGATTACAATATAGATAAAGCTCCAAAACCTATGGGACATTACCCTCACTCAAAAAGGGTAGGAAATTTTCTATTCCTATCTGGCATAGGCTCTAGAAAAAAAACGGATAACTCGATTCCTGAAAATTTTGAAGACGAGTGCCATTCTGTTTTTGAAAATATACGGACTGTCCTTGAAGAATCTAATTCAAAACTTGAAGACCTTATTGATGTTACGATTTTCTTAACTGATATGAATAAAGATTTTAATACATTTAACAAACTATACAAAGATTACTTCAAAGATATTAATCCTTGCAGAACAACAATTGAGGTAAAATCTCTTCCTACTCCTATCTCAATAGAGATGAAATGCATTGCTTTTATTGGAAATAAATATTAATGAGAATTCCTATTAATTTCAAAAAATGGATTAGCGATAACAGGGATCTTCTGAAGCCTCCTGTCTGCAATAAAGTTGTATGGGAAGATTCAGATTTTATTATTATGGTTGTAGGCGGACCAAATTCAAGAAAAGATTATCATGTAGATGTTGAAGAAGAATTTTTTTTTCAAGTTGAAGGTGATATGCTACTAAAAATTATAGAAGATGGAAAACCTAAAGATATTCATATAAAAGAAGGCGAGATATTTTTATTACCAGCTAATATACCTCATTCTCCACAGAGATTTAAAGATTCGATCGGACTAGTTGTTGAAAAGACCCGAAAACCAACAGAATTAGATGGCTTTCAATGGTACTGCGACAATTGCTTTTCATTATTATACGAAAAATACACTCAAGTATCTAACATTGTAAAGCAGCTACCTATTATATTTGATAAGTTTTGGAAAAGTGAAAAATATAGAACTTGTAAAAATTGTAACCATTATTTGAAAAAATAACCATGAAAATAGATATTCATACTCATATAATCCCAAAAAAAATACCGGACTTTTCTAAGAAATTTGGATATGAGGGCTTTGTATCTATGGCAAACAAAACATCTGAAGAAGCTAGTATGATGATTTTTGGAGAGAAATTTCGAACAATAAAATGTAACTGCTGGTCTACAAAAAACAGATTACAAGATATGAAAAAACATCAAATTGATATACAGGTCCTCTCACCTATTCCAGTAATGTTTTGCTACTGGGCGAGAGCTAAGGACGCCTTAGAGGTGGCTCAATTTCTAAATGATTTTATTATTAAAGAATGTCAAAAGCATCCTAAAAACTTTATAGGTTTAGGAACAGTTCCAATGCAAAATACCAAACTAGCGATATCAGAGCTAGAAAGGTGTAAAAATATAGGATTAAAAGGGTTAGAAATTGGTTCTAATATAAATAAGAAAAATTTAGACCATACAGACTTCCATCCTTTTTATGAAGCTGCACAAGATTTAGACATGCCACTTTTTATTCATCCTTGGGAAATGATGGGAATGTCTGAGATGAGCAAGTATTGGCTACCGTGGCTAGTAGGAATGCCAGCAGAAACATCACGAGCCATTTGCAGCATTATTTTTGGAGGAATTTTAAAAAAATTTCCAAAATTAAGAATCGCTTTTGCACATGGAGGAGGTAGTTTCCCACATATAATTGGACGAATTGAAAAAGGGTTTTTAGAAAGACCTGATCTATGTGCAGTTGACAATAATATTAATCCTAGAAATTATCTAGGAAAATTCTATGTAGACTCTATAGTTCACAGTCAAGAAGCACTAAACTATTTAATAGATATATTAGGTGCTAATTCTATTATTTTAGGTTCTGATTACCCATTCCCACTAGGTGAAGAAATGCCTGGAAAAATTATTGAAAATAACTCTAAAATTAAACCAGCTACAAAAAATAAATTACTATATACGAATGCATTAAATTGGCTTGGATTAGATGCATTATGAATAGTTTAGAATATGCGAAATCACTTGATAGTCAAGACAATTTATCAGAAGTAAGAAACCTATTTTATATCCCTAAAAAAAATAATACTGATTTTACTTATTTATGCGGACACTCTTTAGGATTGCAACCAAATAATACTTCAAAATTTGTCAATCAAGAACTTGAAGACTGGAGAAATTTAGGAGTACTGGGACATTTTGATGCAAAGAATCCATGGTACCCTTACCATGAGTTTTTGAATAAACAATCGGCTCATATTGTGGGAGCATTAGAGGAAGAGGTCGTAGTGATGAATTCCTTAACTGTAAATTTACACTTATTACTTACATCCTTTTACAGCCCTACTAAGAATAAAAGTAAAATCATAATAGAGACACCATGCTTCCCATCGGATAGATATGCAGTTAACTCACATATTAAAAACAACAACCTAGATATAGATAAAACTTTAATTGAACTAAAGCCTCAAAGAGGTAAAGATATAATTGAGAATAATCATATTATTGAAAAAATTGAAAAATATGGACATGAAACTCAGCTCATACTAATTAGTGCTGTCAATTATTATAATGGGCAATATTATGATATAGAATCTATTTCAAGAGAAGCAAAGAAGCACAACTGTATCATAGGATTAGATCTTGCTCATGCTGCAGGTAACGTTAAACTTTTTCTTCATGATTGGGGTATAGATTTTGCTGTTTGGTGCGGATACAAATATTTAAATGGAGGGCCTGGTGCTCCTGGAAGTGCTTTCATACATAAAAAACATTTAGAAAACAATAATCTTAAAAGATTAGAAGGATGGTGGGGTCATAATAAAGAATCTAGATTTGAGCTAATGGATAGTTTTATACCTATAAAATCTGCAGAAGCCTGGCAGTTAAGCAACCCCCCCATATTATCAATGGCTTCGCTGTGGGCTTCTTTAAATATATTTCAAGATATAGGAATGAATTCAATTACATTAAAAAGTATTAAGCTTACATCATATTTATACACTCTTTTAAGCACTATAGATAATATTGATATATTAACTCCTAGAGATCAAAGTAAAAGAGGATCCCAGATATCTATTCGTTTAAATAATTTTGATAAAAAAATATATAAGAACCTTATCAAAAGTGGAAACATATGTGATTATAGAGCTCCTGATTTATTAAGAATTGCTCCAGCCCCACTATACAACTCTTTTGAAGATGTTTTTAATTTCTCTCAATACTTAAATTTTTTAATCAATGATTAAGCAAGCAACCATAGTAGGATCTGGATTAGCTGGCCCTCTACTTAGCATTTTCCTTGCTAAAAAATATAATATTAGCGTTTCAATGTATGAAAGAAATTCAGATATTAGAAAAGCAACCTCATATTCAGGCAGATCTATAAATTTAGCTTTATCTGAAAGAGGTATAAATGCACTAAAACATGCCGGAGTATACGATTCAAATCTTAGAAGATCTTTAATTCCAATGTATGGAAGGATGATACATGACAATGAAGGCAATCAATCTTTTCAGCCATATGGAACTAAAAAAAGTCACTTTATAAATTCAGTATCTAGATCAGAAATAAATAAAATTCTAATTACAAAAGCTGAAAGCACTAAGAAAGTTAAAATTAATTTTTCAAAAAAATGCACCAATATTGATTTTAAAACCAATAACTTATTTATAAACAAACAAAAAAAAGCTTATGAAGGTCCTGTTTTTGGCGCCGATGGATATAGGTCTTCAATTTCAAAAAAGATAGCAAATAAGCTCATCTACAAAGATATAAAGCATGGATACAAAGAGTTAACTATAAAATCTAAGAATAATGATTTTCGTATTGATCCAAATGCACTTCACATATGGCCTAGAAAGGATATGATGATAATTGCATTACCTAATAATGACAGAACATTTACATGCACTTTATTCATGAGAAAGCATGGAGAAAACAGCTTTGAAACCCTTCAAAACAAAAGTCAAATATTTGACTTTTTTAACAAGAACTTTACAGATATAATTGATTTAATACCAAATATAGACAAGTATATTGCAAATAATCCCCTAGGCAACCTTATATCTCTTGATGCTCGCAATTGGTCATATAAAGATAAAGCTTGCTTAATAGGCGATTCAGCTCATGCAATTGTACCTTTTTATGGACAGGGAATGAATGCATCTTTTGAAGACTGTATTAAAATATGTAATATAATTGATGAAAATAAAGATTGGGAGTCAGTATTTAATATTTTTAGCAAAAGTAGAAAAATAGAAACTGATGCAATTTCAGACTTAGCATTAAAAAACTATAATACCATGAAAAAGGATGTACTCGATAAGATATACCTTGAAAAATATAAACTAGGTTTTCAGCTATACGGTATGTTTCCTAATTACTTCATACCTGAATACATAATGGTTTCTTTTACAAATATTCCTTACAACAAAGTAAAAGAGAGAAGTGATATTCAAGATAAAATTTTAGATACTATTTTATCGTATGAAAAACCTCCTAAAAGAGAAGTTTTAGAAACTATTATAAAAGAAAATTTAAGCTACATGAATGATGAGAAAAATTGCTAAAATAAAAATCAAAGACAAAAAATATGAAATAGATTTAAATAAATTTTACGATATTTCTATTTCTATAGATATAGATAAAAAATCTCCATCATTTTACGATGAAGACCCTATCAAAATTAATTATTACAAAGACCAGAACAATAAAATATGGAGTACAAAAGAAGGGGCTTCTTGTAATATTCCAATTATTGATTTAAACATTCATTGCGGATCAACTCATTCTGAATGCAGATCTCATATAACAAAAGAAGATTTATATATATCTGAAATCATAGACAGTTCATTTATGCCTTGTATTCTTATTTCTGTAGAACCTACAAAACTTATAGGACATGATAACTATCATTGCAAAACAGATGAAAAAGATTATATAATAACTAAAGAAATTTTACTAGATAAACTAGAATCATCTATTGACAACAATATAGAGGCACTAATAATAAGAACCCTACCTAACATACCTGATGAAATTTCTAGCAAGAATTATAATAATGAAGAAAATCCTTTTTTCTCCAACGAAGCGATAAATTACATCAGATTATTAGGCATAAAACATCTAGTTATTGATTTGCCTTCTATAGACAAAATTAATGATGGGGGATTATTAGGAAATCATCGAATATTCTGGGATTTAGAAAAAGAGGGGAATAGAAATACTATCACTGAATTTGCATTAATTGACAATTCAATCAATGATGGCTTTTATCTTTTATCTTTAAGTATCTTAAATATAAATCTAGACACATCTCCAAGCAGACCTCTAATTTATCCTATATTAAAAAAGAGTTAATTCCATATTTTCAGAATCATTTCCATCCCTAGATTTTTGCGTATCTTTTTCGACTATCATAAAAGAGCTTAGCCTTTTATAACCAATAAGTTTATTTCCAATAGCTTTCCAGTTTTTAATACTAACAAAACTATCAATATCTATTTCTTTAGCTCTTTTATCTCCTTTTTTGGTAAAAAAATTGAATTTTAAAAGATGCATCTCTTTGCTGGTAACAGCAGCTATTTTAGAATGAGAAATATCCTGCGTTAATGAAAATTTCCTATCAATAGTAGATGTCTCTATTTTAAATCTTTTTATATAATAATCTCTAGATCTTCCATTTTTATAAACTACAGAATATGTTTTATTTGAATCAAATTTCTCTATTAACATAAGTTCTTTCATACTGTAACGCTTTGAAAAATCAGTAGAACTTAATTCATAAGAACCATCTTGACTAATTGATAAAATTAAATCATCACTATTAAAAGAGCCTAAGTAGTCTCCTTGCCCATCAAGATTAAGTTTTCCTATTGTGTTATCTAACCATATTTTTCGACCACCCAATGTAGATTCCCCCACCTCTTTATGATAAACTTTAAAGACAGGGTATTTGGTGACCAAATTTCCTTTTGAAGCTCTGTTTTTGATTGAGATATCAGCAAAATCGTACTCAAATATTTTTTTACGCGCTTTTGATTTTGATTTTATTCTAACTTCCACTAACTCTGATTCGCTATTTGGGTTGTTGCTAAAATAATGGATTTTGCTACCATCATTTCCTCCAGTCATATAATACTCTCTATCTTTAATAAGGCTCGCAACATTAAATCTTTTAGCATACGAAAAGCCTGTTTTTCCATCTTTATAAATAAGATTATAAATTCTATGCTTATCTTGCTTTTTCCATATAGCTACATCAATTATATTCTTACCTATATATTGTTTATCTTTAATATTTGTAACCATATACTTTCCATCTGAATAAAAAGCTATAACAAGATCAATGTCAGAACAGTCTGCGATGTACTCACCATCTTTAATACCATATCCAATAAAACCTTCTTTGCTATTAACATATAATTTTTTATTAGTTACCGCAACATTTGTAGCCTTGACCTTGTCGAAGGTAGATATCTCAGTCTTTCTATTATAATTATCTCCATATTTCTTTAAAATTCTATCAAAAAATCTAATAGCATATTCCTTTAGATGATTTAAGTTATTCATAACTTCTTTCAAGCTCTCATCTAAAGTATCAATATGCGAATCATGTTTACTCTTATCAAATTTGGTAATTTTTCTGATTTTAATTTCTGTTAACTTATAAATATCTTCATTAGAAACTTCTCTTTTCAAAATTTTTATATGTGGATTAATTTTATGACGAATAGTATCTATAACAGACTCCCATGTTTCACATTCTTCAATATCTAAATATATTTTATTATTAATAAAAATCTTCTCAAGATTAAGCAGGTGCCACTTTTCTTCAATACGATTCTTTTCCAAATCTAGCTCGGCTTTAAATACAGAAAGAGCGTGATCAACAGATTCTCTAAGCAAATCTTTAACATTTAAAAATTGAGGTTTTTCATCCTTAATAACACAACAGTTAGGAGATAGGGAAATCTCACAATTAGTAAATGCATAAAGAGCATCTACTGTAACGGTTGGAGATACTCCTTTTGATAGCAATATATTGATTTGAATATCTTTGGCTGAATTATCTTCAATTTTTTTTATTTTAATTTTACCAGATTCATTCGCTCTTATAATTGAGTCAATCAATGAGGTCGATGTTATGCCATAAGGAATACTACTAATTAAAATATTAGTCTTATCTATAACATCTATTTTTGACCTAATTTTAATTCTCCCTCCTCTTTTACCTGATTTGTAATCACTCACATCAATTAATCCTCCTGATTGAAAATCAGGATATAATGAGAAATTTTTATCCTTTAAATACAATATACAAGATTTCACAATTTCATTAAAGTTATGAGGAAGTATTTTAGTAGATAAACCAACAGCTATACCTTCTGCTCCTTGCATTAATAATAAAGGAAGTTTAGCAGGAAGTATAATAGGTTCTTTATTTCTACCATCATAAGACTTTTGATAGTTTGTCACATCCTTATTAAATACTGTATCAATTGATATATTTGATAATTTAGACTCAATATATCTAGGAGCTGCTGCTTTATCTCCGGTAATACTATCTCCCCAATTTCCTTGAGTTTCTACTAAAAAGCCTTTTTGGCCAATATTAACCAAGGCATCTCCAATTGCCGCATCTCCATGAGGGTGATACTTCATTGTGTTGCCTATTATATTGGCAACCTTATGAAATCTACTATCATGTATCTCATGCATAGAGTGCAATATTCTTCTTTGAACAGGTTTCAAGCCATCTTCAATCCTAGGAATCGCCCTCTCCAGGATTACATAAGATGCATAATCAATAAACCAATTTTTATATAAATTATCTATATTGTTTTGATTTTTTCGTTCTGCCATCAGACTGACTCTTCAACATAAAGGTTTTCAATAATAAAGCTCTGTCTATCAGGTGTATTTCTACCCATATAATATGATAGAGTCTTATCTATATTAGAATCTGACTGAATAACAACAGGTTCCAGCAAAATATCATTTCCTATAAACTGCGTAAATTCATCTGGAGATATTTCACCCAACCCTTTAAAGCGAGTAATTTCACTATTCTGTCCTAAAAGGTTTAGAGCATTCTGCTTTTCATCTTCACTATAACAATAAATAGTTTCTTTTTTATTTCTTATTCTAAATAGCGGAGTCTCTAATATATAAAGATGCCTATTTCTAACAATATCAGGGAAAAACTGAAGGAAAAAAGTCATTAAAAGTAATCGAATATGCATACCATCTACATCGGCATCTGTAGCAATTACAATATTATTATATCTCAAACCTTCAATGCCATCTTCAATATTTAATGCATGCTGCAATAAATTAAATTCTTCATTTTCATATACTATTTTCTTGCTTAAACCATAACAATTCAAAGGTTTTCCGCGTAAGCTAAAAACTGCTTGAAAATCAACATCCCTAGATTTAGTTATTGAACCACTAGCAGAATCACCCTCAGTAATAAATAATGTTGACTTAGAAATTAAATCTAAATGTTTATTTTTATCATTTAAATGATTTTTGCAGTCTCTTAATTTCTTATTAAACAAATTAGCTTTTTTAGCTCTTTTATTAGCTAATTTTCTTATTCCGGCCATATCCTTTCTTTCTTTTTCAGACTGTAATATTCTTTCTAAAAGAGCATTGGCCATATCTTTATTTCTATGTAAATAATTATCAAATTCTGTTTTAAATAACTCAATAAACTTAGATCTAATGGTTTCTCCATTTGGAGACATTTCAGTAGAACCTAATTTTGTTTTAGTTTGAGACTCAAAAACTGGCTCTTGAATTTTAACACTAATCGCAGCAACAATTGCGGACCTTATATCAAGCGGGTCAAAATCTTTCTTATAAAAATCTCTTACACTTTTTACAATAGATTCTTTAAATGCAGTAAGATGAGTTCCTCCTTGAGTAGTATGCTGGCCATTCACAAAACTATAATACTCTTCTCCGTATTGTGATACATGAGTAAAAGCTACTTCAAGATCTCCCTTTTTAATATGAACTATAGGATATTTGACTTTTTCTACATCTATATGTTTATTTAATAAATCTAATAGACCTTTTTTAGAATAGTAATTCTTTTTATTAAACTTTAAAGTTAAACCCGAATTAAGATATGCATAATTCCATATTTTATCCCCTAAATGATCAGGAATATAGTTGAAATTCTTAAAAATTTCCCCATCAGGAGTAAATTCAATTAATGTCCCATTATCTTCATCTGTTTTTGATACAGGAAAATCTTTATTAATATTACCCTTAGAGAAATTTGCTTTCTTGCACTCTCCATCTCTAAATGAAGATACGGAAAACATATCAGAGAGAGCATTCACAGCTTTAGTTCCTACTCCATTAAGGCCTACAGATTTCTTAAATGCTTTTGAATCATATTTTCCACCTGTATTAATTTTAGAAACACACTCAATTACTTTTCCTAGGGGGATACCTCTACCATAATCTCTTACAGAAACACTATTTTCATTAATAACTATTTCAATTTTATTGCCAAACCCCATAACATATTCGTCAATAGAATTATCAATAATTTCCTTAATTAACACATATATACCATCATCAGGATTCTTGCCGTTACCAAGCTTGCCAATATACATTCCAGGGCGCAAGCGAATATGCTCTCTCCAATTTAATGATTTTATAGATGATTCATCGTATTTTGACATCTGATATTTTAATCGTTAACTTTAAAATTAACGCCTATATAAAAAGTGGTGTAATCAGCATTTATTGTTTTTGAAATTTCATTAAATCCTGCATTTTGACTAGAATCTTCAATTAAAACAACTTCAGGCCTTATGGATGGGATTATATTGTACTGAAAGCCTATATCTAATCCAAAATTATCTGAAAAATTTAAATTAGCTCCTATTTCAATCAAAGCTCCAAAATCAAATGAAGAATCCAGAAACTTTTTTGATAGCAACCTAGTATCACCATTACAATCATAATCTGCATCAACAAGAGAGCCTATTAATGTTCCACTTGCACACTCCATAAAACTATCATCCTCTTCTTCCCAATTGATGGATAAAGTTTCAGAAAAAAACATTCCTCCAACCTTAAAACCAGCATAAGGCCTAAAAGCACCTCTTTTAGTTGGCGACATAAATCTAGGCCCTAAAAAAAGACCCCATGCCTGTTCAGAATTTTCATATGTTAATAACCCATTAAGAGCACCATATGATTCAAGCCAAGTATCATTTTTAAATTGCAATCTCTGTATAGACAAATCGTATCTGACAAAAGGAAACAAATCGTCAACGTGCGTAATAGTCATTCTTACCGATATTCCTGAGTCATTATACTTTGAAAAACTCCCTTGAGGTGTTTGAGAGCCTATATCGAATTCAATATAAGTTCGACTAAAAACAAAAGTAAAAAATATAACAATTACAAATCTATTTATATTCAATATATAAAAGCCTCCTTTAAGTAGCGCTAGTTATAATTAACTAGCTGGTAAAAAATTATCAAGATCAATTATGCCATATTGCAATAACCAGTTATAAAAATCCATATAATCCTGATTATTACTCTGAAAATATAGTTCTTCTAACTCTAAAATTTTAGAAAAACCGATGTAATTTTTAGATAAATCTGAAAAATGACTATCCTTTAATCTTTCTAATATATTATTTTGCTCGATATCACTAAAAAAACAATTGTAATCGAAAAAGTCCATTATATCTCCAGATGTAAAACCATCGACATTAAAATAGATATCTGCTAGACATTTACATATATCCTGAATTATATTTTTTCTATGAATAATACTATGCGCTATTGAACTATTATTTTTTTGAATAAATACTTTTTCAGAATATCTTTGCAATCCTTTTATAGTCGTTTCATTTGGAAAATTATAAGGAATAACATGATTATATGTTTTGTAAATAGCATGAATTTTACCAGGATAAAGATTGAAAGCATTTAGCAAATCTATTTGAATATAATTGTAATCATGAGCTTTTAAAGCAAATTTTAAGTCTAACTTAGGTAAATTATATTCAATCTTATATTTATTAAAAGGAACTACCATATACGCATCCTCATCAAAGTATGAAAAATCAGTAGTTGTAGTAAAAAATAAAAAATTTATATCTACATCAAGATGTCTGTCAATATTTTCATTATATGAGTTCTCTATATAAGATAGTTTTTTAATTTTATTTTTGTTTTTAATGCTATCAATAACACTATTAATGACATTTAGAGTATCATCATAATCAACCCATACAGGTTCATCATTATCTATTAAAAAAAAGGGCAAAGACAGATTGAATAAATCAATTTGATTAATTCTTAAATTATTTGAAGCACCTACATATAAATCATCAATTGAAACATTTGTTTGAGCCATTATACTGTAGGATTCATCATTAATATTGAATTTTTCAATATAATCAATATCTGAAAACTCATTTTTAATATCTCTTAATTCATTCTTGTATAAATCAAATCTTTGACTAACATTAAAAACATTATCTATAATATTTTCATAATTTTCAATTCTATAGTCAATACTAATATCTATATTTTTCAAAACAATTAAAATATCATCAATTACGTTTATACATCTAGCATATTCATCATCGGACAAATAACTTAAATTAATTATTGAGTAATCTAATATTTTATTAATTAATTCTAGCCTTCCTTCAAGTGATGACATTTTACCTTCCATGCTTTTATAATTATAATCAACTAAAAACTCTATTCCATTCCTAATCTCTCTGAGCTTAAAAGAAGGACGCCAATCTCTGTATCTTATATTTTCATATAGATATAATTCCTTAACTATAAAACGATATAATTGATCATATTGAAACTTATTATATGCAATTAATTTTTCAGGATTTATTTGACTCAATTCGAAATAAAAACGATTTAAATCTGATAAATATTTATCATTTGATTTATAATCATTTAATTTATACGAATCATCATATTGGTCCAAATTTCTTTGGGTAGATTTAACTGGATTATTCCTATAGTACCAAACTATAAAAGCTTCTGATAAAGATTCGAAAGAAACATTACTTTTAGAATTACAGGAAAAAAAAATAAAAAAAATAAAAAAAAATATTTTCATTTATACCTAAGATTACCTTTCCAGTTCATCTTGTTTCTAAGTGTGTTATAATAATCATCATTAAATTTAATAATGTTGGCTATATAATTAGACTTACTAATAAAAACTTCTGAATCATTCGATATAATTTTTTGTTTTTGACCATCCACAGTCAATGATACTTTTTTATTAAATGAGTTTTTATCAAAACTAATTTTAATTAACTCTTCAGATGAAATAATAAGAGGGCGCATAGATAATGTATGAGAACATATTGGCGTTATGGCAAACAAACTTAAGGTAGGATATATAATAGGTCCGCCAGCAGACAAAGAGTATGCAGTGGAACCTGTTGGAGTAGAAAAAATAATTCCATCAGATTCATAACTATTTGCATATTTATTGGAAATATCAAGATTAACCTTAATAGTCCTAACTGAATCTACCCTATTAATAACTAGTTCATTAATAGCATGCAAAATAGTATCTTCAGTTTCAACTTTTAGAAGCATCCTTTCTTCTACAAAATATTTATTTGATATTAAATCTAATATTTTATCTTTATAATTTTCTGTACTACATTCAGCTAGAAAACCTAGTCCGCCTATATGTAACCCTAGAATAGGCTTATTAAATTCAATAAATTTTCTTATAGTCGATATTATCGTACCATCACCTCCTATAGATATTATAATATCACAATTATTCGATATATATTTAAAATCCTTAATTATTTCTAAAGAACTAATACGCGAAAAATCTATATCTTTATCTTCAAGAATATAAAAAGTAATGTTTTTAGAGGAGAGGAAAACCCCTAAATCTCTTAAAATAGGGTAGGTGTCTTTCTTATTAAAATTTCCTGATATTCCAATTATCATTTAATATATCTTTTTAATTATTAATTTGTTTTTTTCTTTACAGCTCCAAGCATAGTAGACAATAAAAATTGTAGTGCTGATTCCAACGAAACTAAAGAAAATATGATGAAGAGTGTTATCAGCAATAAATAAAGTAGACCCTTGAACAAAAGTTATAACAATTAAGCTAGCACTTTTCTATAATATTATAGAAAATTTTGTTCATTAGGTTTAAAAAACTAATTAATTTTTAGCTATTTATTTTTTTTCTTATGTCTATTTGCTCTCAAACGCTTTTTCCTTTTATGAGTATTCATTTTGGTGCGTTTTCTTTTTTTACCACAAGGCATAAATTAGAACCCTCTTAATATTGCATTGTTAACAGAATCTTTTAATAATTTTGAAACTTTAAAACTTGGAATATATCTTAAATTTAACTTAACAACCTCATTATTTGATGGATTTCTTGCTTCTCTAGCTTTTCTTTCTTTGACAAAAAAGCTTCCAAAACCCCTAATATCTATACGCTCACCTTTTTTCAATGCATCTGAAAAGGAGCTAATAATACCCTCAAAAACGACTTCAGTCTCTACCTTTGTTAAGCCTGTTTTTTCAGAGACACTGCTAATTATATCTGATTTTGTCATAATTAAACCTTTTGTTTAAAGCGAATAATATAATACATAGTAACTAATTCTTCTAGATATACTTTAAATTAATTTTTTACCCATATTTTAAGTTTCTGACCAACAAATATCACATCTCTCCTTAAACCGTTCCATTTTTTAACATTTCTAACTGATGTTTTATATTTTTCAGCAATTTCACTCAAACTGTCACCTCTTCTAACTGTATAATATATTTTTTTAGATGAAGACTTTATTGACTTCTGATATTCAGCATAAGCTTTAGTAGGAATCTTTAGGACCTTGTTAGGCCTAATATAACTTGCATCAGACAGTTTATTAATATTCACTATATCACTTATCTTAGCATTATACTTCCTTGAAATCAGCCACAAACTCTCTCCTTGCCTAACTTTATGATCCCTAAACACAACTTCATCTATTACAGGCGCCTCAACCAATGCAAAAAGTGAATCGAAATCCTTAGAAATATTAATAGGAACTCTAAGGCTATATACTTTTCCATCCTTTAAAGGTGGAATAGTTGCTTGTTTTAATTCAGGATTAATTTTTTGCAACTCATTAATACTAACAGAAGCACAATTAGCAATAGTTTTTAGTTTAACACCACCTTTATTGATTTTTTTAATATTCCATTCAAAATCTTTCTCTGAATTAACTGTAAATCCATATTTATCAGGATTATTTGATATATATATAGCTGCCATAATATTTGGTATGTAGCTTCTAGTCTGAGATGGCAAACTATGTAAATCCCAATAATTTCTACTATTATGACGCCTAATAGCTTTCCTTACCCTTCCGCTACCGCAATTATATGCAGCCAAAGCTAAATACCAATCTCCAAATTCGGAATACAAATCCTTTAAATACTTTGATGCAGCATATGTTGATTTACTATAATCCCTTCTTTCATCAATCCACCAATTTTTTTCTAAACCATACATTTTTCCAGTAGAGGATATAAATTGCCAAACGCCTGATGCATGCGCATAAGAATATGCTTTTGGATTTAAACCACTTTCAATCATCGCCAAATAAAATAACTCAGGAGGTACTTCTTCCTCTTGAAGAATAGGAAGTATGATTTTTTTATATTTATCAGATCTATTGAGCCATTTCGACATACTTTTACGTCCATCTTTTTGAAAAAATCTGATAATACTTGCAACTTTCCTATTATATGTTATTGGGATATGCCCTGAAATTAATTCAACTGTTTCATCAACATATTCTAAGTCTTCTAGTGTCTGACTATAAATATATTTATCTAGTCTATCCCTTAACAATGAAACAGATAAGCCCGTCTCAATCTTATCTATTGTAACACTTTCCTTTTCATAGTAATCTATTGATGCAGTCAATAATCTGTTCATTTCCAATTCTTGAAACTCATCTTTTGTTTTAAATGCATCTAAGTTACTCAGCGACTCAAATAGAAGATCAAATTGATACTTAGCTTCTATTGTATCTCCAGTTAAATCTGCTATAATTGACTCTGCTAATAAAAATTTTGATTCATATATCTGCAATTCAAATAAATCTTCCACATCAAGAGAATCACGATATGAATAAATATCTTTTATTGATAAATTTGATGGTAGTTTTGCATTCAAATTGTAACTGCTATCTTTATTAGCAACAAACAAACATATCAAAGATAACATCCAAAAATTATTTTTGAAATTCATCTAATAACCTCTGCACCAAAATAATCTTGCAAAACTTCTGGAACTTTTACGCTACCGTCTTTTTGTTGATAATGCTCTAATATAGCAACAGTTAGTCTAGGAGTTGCTAATCCAGAGCCATTTACAGTATGAACAAATTCTAAATTCTGAGTGCTATTATTTCTATATCGAATATTTCCTCTTCTTGCCTGGAAAGATTCAAAATTACTACAACTAGAAACCTCTAAAAACTTTTTTTCTGCAGGAGACCAAACCTCAATATCGTAGCATTTTGAAGCAGAAAAAGATAAATCACTAGAATTAAGCTCAACAATACGATAATGCAATCCTAATAACTTTAATATTTTTTCTGCATCAGACAATAATAATTGCAACTCATCATATGAATTACTAGGCTTAACAAATTTCATCAATTCAACTTTATTAAATTGATGAACTCTTAATAATCCCTTGGTATCTTTACCATAACTACCCGCCTCACGTCTAAAACATGCTGAATATGCCACAAATTTTGAAGGAAGATCTTCTTCAGACAAAACCTCATCTCTATAAAAACTAGTTATAGGAACTTCTGCAGTTGAAATACAATACAATTTATCTTTATCTATATAATACATATCATCCTTAAACTTTGGCAATTGACCTGTAGTAAGAGTAGTCTTTTCATTGGCAAGGAATGGTGGAAAAAGCTCTATATAACCATTATTAACATGGTTATCTATCATAAAAGATATAATTGAACGTTCAAACTTTGCTCCTAATCCTACAAACAAAGGAAATCCTGAGCCTGATATCTTAGATCCTCGTTTCATATCAAGCATATTTAATTTTTTCATAATTTGAAAATGATCTTTTATTTCAAAATCAAAAGATGGTTTTTGGCCATTTTCACTGATAACTACATTATCTTCCTCAGTTTTGCCAATCGGAACATTTTTATTAACTATATTCGGTATAAAAAGCAATCTATTATTAATATCATGAATCAGAGATTCAATATTACTATCAATGTCTTTAATTTGAATAGAGACTTCTTTCATTGATGAAATTTCATCATCACAATTAATTTTATCAGCTTTAAGCTTAGCAATTTCTTTAGACGTAGAATTTCTGATAGACTTAAGGTCGTCGCATTTTTTAACTAATGTCCTCCATTCTGAGTCTTTGTCCAACAATTCATCTAAATCAAAAGAAACTTTTTTTGATTTTAGAGTTTCCTGAACTAGTTCTTTGTTTTCTCTTATAAATTTTAAAGATATCATATCTATTAATAACTAATGTTATATAATACAGCAATTTGACAATCTATAAAACTAGGATTATCATATAATTCAACACTTTCAATTTTCTTCAAATTAAAAATATAATTTAAAGGACCAATACTCGATTTTATTTTTTTATCAAACTTCAAGCTATAATTAATTCTTTTTTTAAGATTCTCTGATTCAAGAAAATTTAAACCCTCAACATATTCAGGATTACCCATAACTGTATGCTGTACCTCAAATATAATATTTAAATCATTTTGTCCCTCAAAAAAAATATTCAAAAGAATATCCTCTGAGTCGCCTCTAGACCAAAAACCTATAGGATACCCATTATGAAAGGGCTCATTAATAGGATGGTTATGTGTATAAACCTGTGGCTCTATCTTGCTATACTCCATTTTAAATAGAAATTTATCATACAACAATCTAGAAAAACCTGCCTGTATTCCAAACCAATTATGATGATTAGATTTAAATGTGCTATATGGAGCCCATTCATCTATAATAAATGCAGCATAATAACGACTATTATTATGTAAATAATCTAAATCAAAACCCATTTGAAGATTATCAGTATCACCTAATGAATGTTGAGCGGACCAAAAAGGCATTGTAGGAACCAAATACAATAATGACAAACTATGCCCAATTATTACTTGCTCATAAAGTCCAATTCTAAAGTTTTCATTAATATTATAATCCAATCTATGATTAACTACATATCTTGGAATTCTTTGTACAAGGGCTGAATTAGGTATATCATTACTTAAATCATTATCTTCATATCCAACATATTGAAACATTTCGGAGTTTAAATCTCCAGCTGTTAAGATAACATTTAGTTTTTGCAACTTTAACCTTACTTGAGTCTGAGCAAATCCTGGAGACTGATTTGATAGACTTAAGTTCCCACTCGTGAATGGACCTAACCTAGATCTAAATTTTCCAATAAGAATATCCGCCCATGGAGTTATAACTGCAAATGCACCTTCTGCTTCATCAAAATCAATCCCATTTTTGGGCTCTCTAGTATTAGTATAAAATTCAAAGGAATTATCTGGATTATATGGGAACATTAACAAATTTTTTGGTGCATAATTATCATCAAATCCGTAAGCTGAGTGTTTGTGAAAACGCCCCCAACCTTGAAAAGTTATATTAATATTTGAAAAAGGTACACCAATTGTTTTTTTAAAATCCATTTGAATACCTGGTGAAATCCAAAATAAATCAGAATTACTATATTCCGGAAAAATTTCAAATGATGCATTACTAAATCTTACAGCAAAAACTGGGTTAATTTCTAAATCATCGAATTCAAAAATACTATGATAATTATTTTGCTTTGAACCTAAATGTGGGAATAAGTATAAAGTGTTATCTATTTCTAATGAATTAATTACTTCAATTTCATTTTTAAAATTGTAAGACTCTGAATAATCAAAAATAAATTCATAACCAAACAATGGGCTCAGAATCATAAGAAAAAATAATTTATTTTTTTTCATATTTTTAAACATTATTTCACAAAAATAATTTTTTTCACTAAAAAGTAGGTTGAAATTAATTTAACCATAATCAGTATCATAATAAAAAAAGCAATCATGTTTATATCTAAATCAACGTTCTTTAAAAAAAAGGCTGATCCAATAAATATTAACAAAATTTGAACTAACATAATCTTAAAATAGTGAAACATTGTTTTACGTAGGCCTTTACTAAGCACAATCCAATGAATTATAGCATTAAAAAATTGACATAACCCAATAACAATAAAATAAATATTAATTTCAAAACTTTGCCATGGATTATACTTTCCTTCATAGACTAAATCATTAATAATTTCTCCAAAAAACAAAAAAAACAATGATACTACAATAGGTATAATTGATATTGATTTTATAAATTTATTAACATTTAGATTGTTACGTTTTGACAATTCTGGAAATATAACATACCCAATAGCACTTCCAAGCATAGAGTATACTGTAATACAAACAAATCCTAATGCTGTATATATACCTAAAACTTGATTATCATAAAGAATAGGAATAATCCATTTATCGATTGTCATGAGAATAAGATTTAAGATACCTATAATAAAAAAAATAAATCCTGTTCTATATAGTTCGAAAAAATCATAAAAATTTCTAATACTTTTATATTTAGGCTTAGATATAAAATAATAAAAAATATATAGGATAGATGGGACAAACATTGCAAAAGACAGCAATTTTACAGATAAACTCTCAGATACAATATTGCTAAAATTTAAACCAACTAAGATAAATACAAAGAATATTACTTTGTGTCCACTTGAAATAAATTGAGCTAAAAAATAATAGTCTTTTAATCTAAAATAAGATGTTAAAAACAAATTCAAAGCTCCAAATACTGTGCCAATATATATATATATTAAATACTCGTTAATACTATAAATATATGTAAATAAAAAAGACACAAGAAAACTAACAACAATTATAAACAATAATAAATAATGAATGACACCTTCAGTATCTCGTGTAGCATACCTTTTTGTATATGCTTTTTCAAAACCAGCTAAAGAAATGATAGAAAGTAACGGTATCATAGATTTAACTAATGCAAACAAACCAAAAGAATCAAAAGACATTTTTTTTGCTAAAATTATAGTACAAATAAAAGAACAAAGCATCGACAATGCCATTATAAAAAAAGTTTTCCCAATATAATTATATATATTTACCATTCATTAATTATTTTATCATATAATCTGTATGATAGTGTTTCTATTTTTTGGATAGCCATCTAATTTAAATTGATAAAACTCTCAGTACTTTTATTAATTGAATCTATTAAATTATATTTTGGCTTATAGCCTAAATCTTCTATTTTTTTTGTATCCAAGGATGTATTAGAGCAAAACTTTTTAACTCTATTAGAACTCATGTTATTCTTTTTATTTATGATGAAGGAAATAAAATCGAAGAATAATCCAATACCATATGCAATAACATATGGTATTTTGATAATTTTCTTTTTTACTATTTTTGAGATTACCTCAATAAGTTTATTTATGCTATAATGTGGAAAATCTGCATAATTAAATACTATATGTGAATCTGCACTAGAGCTTTGAACATATAATGTGAAGTCGACAAGATTTTCTACATAACAAACCGTTTTAATATTGTCACCCCTTCCAACCATGATAAACTTACCTTTCGATATATAATCTATCATTCTATTCATATTACTTTTTGAGCCCTTTCCATAAACAGCGCTAGGCCTTATAATAATTAATCTTCTAGCACTATTTTTACCAACCCAATCACTAAGTTCTGACTCTGCCAAAACTTTACTTTTACCATAGTGATTTTGAGGATTTAAATTACTCTTCTCTTCTGAACAATTTGTAAAATTATTTCCATATACAGCAGCACTGCTATAAAAAATAATATTATTAATTAAAGTTCTATTACAATATTTAATAATATTTTTCATACCTTTATAATTAGTGTCATAGTAAATCTGTGAATCATTTATATCATCCCTATGCTCTGCAGCTAGTATATAGACTAAATCTATCTTATGCGATAAAGAATCAAAGCTTTTAGGTTTTTTGACATTTCCTATTACAGTTTGTAGATTTTCATGATATATACTTGACGGCTCTTTGTCAAAATTAATAATTTCATTTTTATCTTCTAGCAATCTTTTAATTAAATACGAACCAATAAATCCACTACCACCAATAACTAATATTCTTTTTTTTTCAATCATCTCAAATACTTATACCCCCAAAGCCTAAATTTTTCAGGTAGTAATCTAAAAATTATTGCTGCAATTTTGAGCATATTTAATTTAATGGACATAGTATTATATGAATATCTTGCAATTATCTGCCTCTTTATTGCAGAAAATCTAGACCTTCTTTTTTGTCTACCCTGAGTCCTAAAATACAATAATGGTTTCTGAATATTTGAAATACCTACTCTATATTTCAAAGCTCTGCCCCACAACTCTAGGTCTTGATCTGTATAAAACTTCTCATTATAAAATCCAATTTTATTAAATACAGACATTCTAAAAACTACAGTAGGATGAATTAAAGGATTCTTATAGTGAAAGTACTCTACAATTCTAGATTTTTCTATAGGCCTTCTATTAATAAAATATTTTCTTTCAATGGTATTTTTATCAAACTCTTTTGCCCAGCTACCTAATATATCTACATCAATATTTTTTTCTAGGTATGAAACTTGTTCTTCTAATCTTGTTTTAAAAGCAATATCATCAGAATCCATCCTAGCATAATACTTAGTAGTAGTTTGATAAATAGACTGATTTAAGGCATATGGAAGTCCTTTTTTATTAAGAACTATAATTTCAAACAAAGACCTATAATTATTTTTGTACTTTTTAATTATCCTCGTTAAATCATCTGATATAGGGCCATCTTGAATTAAATGTATTTTAAGCGGTTGAAAAGTTTGCTTTACTATAGAATCAACAGACTCTACAAAATACCTAGGATTCGTTTTATTATAAAAAGGGATACCTACAGTAATCAAATTATTTTTTTGTTCATCCATTCTTTTAATTCATATTCTTTTTTATCATATTAGAAACTTCAATTATATAATGTTTTCTTAATCCTGAGTGACAAGAATCTATTGATATACAAGTTCCATCAGGGCTCCACCTTGGATGCAAGTCACATCTATTAAAACCTGAATATTTTAAAGGAGAAAAGAACTCGCCGACTTTAATTGCTTTTTTAGAAACAGTATCGTAGATATTTAAGTGAATATAACGATTTCTATCTGGATAAGAATCATAAACTATGAATCTGTTATTTGGACATAGAGAAGGATGCCCATCTCCATTATGATTCATGCTATCCTGACTTTTTATTTCAATTGATTTGGAACCTGAAATTTGAATTAAATAATAACCTTGGTTCTTTACTTTTTTACCTAGATATACAAGTATTTGATTAGCACTTAACCAACAATAATGAGAAACAATTTCTCCAGAAAATATTCTTCTCAAATTATTTCCTTTAGTACAAAACCAATATAGCTCAGATATGGAATTACTACCTTTATTTCGATAAATAAATATAATAGCATCATCAAATGGAGACGCATTTATATGATTTATTTCACAATTATCAGTATTATCTTTAATCATACTCAATTTATGAATTTTTCTCTTATCTAAATGAAATTTCAAATCTTTACTATCAATATCATAGGCTAATATTCCATCAATATTTTTTATATAATATCCTTTTTTTTGCAAATCATAGCCATAATCTTTATTAAGGAGATCTAAATGATTATAGTCTAGACAAAATATATTTCTACCTTTTGCTTCTTGAAATGGATAGGGGAAATATTTTTTAGTATCACTTTCAATATTGTAAACTGAAGATACAAGTTGATTATCACGCATACAGTTAAATATTATTTCTTTATTATTTAACCACATCGCACGAATACCTTGTTGATAATTAAATACTAAGGTAGTAATAACATCTTTTTTAAAAACATACCTATTATCAGTTTTTTCAAATAGTTTTAATAAAAGAGTGCTATCTTTTACTACATTTAATATTAAAAACTTCATGTTATTTGACCATGGAGTATGGTCATAATAGCCAAAAAAACTAACCTGATTTAAAACTGATTCTGAAATTGAAGCTAATGAATTAATCTTAAATTTGTAATCTTTCCTATATATCAAATAATTTATACTTTGGTATAAGTATTTAATATAATAATGTAAAAAGGGTGAAAACTTTGTCAGCCTTGATAAGTACCTTTCAAAAAAACTATAATTACTCATTTAAAATAACATCTCAATTTCACAACAAATTTTGCCCCAAAAAAGCAAGCAAAATAAATAAGGAACGATTTAATATTTTTATTAGTTTTAAAAGCTTCTAAATAATATTTTCTTGCCAACTTTGAATTATTAATTTTAATAGCTTGAGATCCTAGAAAAAAACTCTGAACAGATAGCCTTTGTGTTCTTTCTTTTTTGGTAAGCCTAATTTCTATATCCTTAGCGTACTTACTATCTAATAAATCATTCGCCTTAACATAACTATAAACATTGCTTGAAATTCTATTTATATTATTTCTATAATATTGCTTAACTAGAGGCTCTGACACAAAATCAACTTTCCATTTTTTACTTAATCTAATCCACAAATCATATTCTTCTCTTGCTATAAAAAGATTATCAAAATATTGTTTTTTTTCTAAACATTCAAGTAAAGCTACTTTACGCACAACAACAGATGGCGTTGCGCCAATATAATTATTAATTAACATATCCTTATATATTCTTCCTTTTAATATAGGTTTAGTATTGTAAGATATATTATAATTTTCAAAAAACAATGTTGTTCCACTATAAACAAACCCAACATTCTTATCATCAAATAACTTTACTTGTTTTTCTAGTTTTGATGCTAACCATATATCATCATCATCTAAAAAAGCAATTAAATCTCCATTAGAATAGTTAATACCAACATTTCTACTTTGAGCTGCATATAATTTTTTTTTATTACAAATATATTTTATTTTTTTATTTTTTAAGCCTAGTATGAAATCTTTTGTACCATCATTAGAAAGATCATCAACAATGATAACCTCAAAATGATTATAACTTTGATTTAAAACACTGTTTATAGCATCCTTAAGAAGATCTTTTCTGTTATATGTTGGGATAATAACGCTAACTAACATATTAAAAGAAATCTCCAAAAATTGTTTTAAATGGATAATATGCATCTTTAAAATAAACCCATGTTAAAATAATAAAACACCATGCAGCAATACAAATCTGAGCAAATAACTTCTGTTTTCTATTTATTATTTTTTGATACATAATTGGTATTAATAATATTTCTAAAATCCTAAAAAACATATTTATTCTAGTTATAAATAAACCAAAAAAGCCAAAAACTAAATAAATAATAATTCCTATAAAGTAAATCGAAAATAATTTTGAAAAATTATTATCTTCTGATAATTCTGGGTAGAAATATATCATCGGAATAAGCAATAAGAATCTTTGTAAAACCTGTGTGAATTGGTGATCATATAAAAACAGTTTTATATATGTATAAAGGTTTGGAATAATTCCTTCAAATTTTATTGCTATAAATGTAAAAATACTTTCCCCTATACCTGTCTGCCATATTAAAAGAGAAGCTACTACTATAATAATTAATTGAAATCTACTATTAAATCTTATAAATGATATAAAATACGAAAACAATATCAAAAATCCAGATGAATGAATTAATGAAGCAATTGAAGAAATAAATAATATTTTTAAAAAATCTCTTCTGAATATATAGCGTGTCGAATAAATAAAAATTGCCATTACAACACCTTGCCTTATAGTATTAAAAAAATAATGGTGATAAAAAATACAATAAAGTATAAAAGCGCTCATGATATAATGACTTGATTCTTTTTTTATGCCTACAAAAAAAAACATTGAAGTCAAAAATGCCCAAAAAGAAAAGTGAAAAATAGGATTATCGAAGATATGCTTTAAAGTTGCAGAAACATATAAAAATAAAGGCTCAAAATATTGATTGCTAAAAATATAAGAAGGATTTAAAGTCAGCGGTTTTACCGATTTAAAAAATTCATAATAAACATAGTAATCTGTGCCAATATTATATCTTATAGAAGCCATTACGAATAGGCAAAATAAAACAATAAATAAAATAGTTGGACTATTTTCTATATTAGAATAAAAA